>NZ_JCAWFG010000022.1:0-1213 GCF_059740505.1 Camelimonas sp. FR25
AGCTGGCCTCCTTCCACCAGCCCGCATCTTGAATCAGAAATCTGGCGAAGGGGGAACCTCTTATGATTCTAGAGGTTCGAAAACCGCTCTATCTTCCTCAATCGTGTTGTCGCGTCGCATATGGCGACCAATTTGGTAAATTGGTGGATGCAGTGGATGATGTAGACGTGAGGTCTGGGCGCCTGATGAGTGCAAGCGCGCGCTTGTCGACCGGGTGCAGTCGGACTGGAACGTCTCAGTCAGACGCGCCTGCGCGGCAAGGCCCTGGGCGTCTGCGCCTCATATAGAAAAGAGGGTGGGCGTGAGGCGGCGCCTTTCCAGTCCTCCCCGCGTCGCGCCCGTTGTTGGATCGATGGCCCGGTCGTTGTCTGCGCTGGCTTATGCGGTCAGAAAATCAAATGCGGTCAAGGCGTAGAGGTCGGCCATGTCCAGCAGTTCCTTGCACGTCACAAATTCGTCGGCCGCGCCCATGTTGTAAGGGGTGAGACCGCAAACAACGGTTGGCATGCCGGCGGCGCGGAACAGTCGGGAGTCCGAGGCGCCGACACGCATGTTGACAACCGGGGGAGCGCCCATGACCTCGGTGCAATTGGCCTGCAGCAAGCGCACAATCTCCGTCTCCGGGGACGTCCACGTCGCCTCGTAGCGGCGGCTGATAGCCACCTCGACCCCCGGATGGGCCGCGACGATGCTGTTGATCCTGCCCTCCAGTTCGGCGACAGAAACCCCAAATGGCAGACGAATGTCGGCGGTTGCTTCAGCGTGGTCAGACACCAGATTGCTCAGTCGTCCGCCGCTGATCGTGCCAAAGGTTACGGTGACGGACCGGAGGACATCGCTTTCGCCGCGCCCGGAAAGCGCCTCGGAGACGGTCGACGCCGCTTCAATCGCTTCACGCACCTCATCAGGCATGTCGGGGCGCCAGTCGCGCAACTGCTGGATAGAGGTGATTGCCGCGATCAGCTTGTCGATGGCGCTGTCGCCCTTGTGAACATGCGCTGCATGGGCGGAGCGGCCGTGGGCCGTCAGTGTCAGCCAGATCAACCCCTTTTCCCCGATGCGCAATACGCTGGGCGAGCCGACGTCGGCGATGAGCACCGCGTCACCGCGCGCCCAGGGCTCGGTGTCGATCAGCAGCCTGCTGCCGAGCACGCCCATGGTCTCCTCGTCGCCGGCCAGCGTCAGCACAAGCTCACCAGCCCAGTGACTCCTC
>NZ_JCAWFG010000023.1:0-356 GCF_059740505.1 Camelimonas sp. FR25
AGGAGATTTACGCGGCCGCTTGATCTGCGGCGGCACCCGAGATCGTCGCTGAGGCGGCGATGAGAGCGAGGTGGACATTGATGGCACAACGGCACGGACCGCAGCTTCAAAGCCTGGTCTACGACAGGGCCTTTAAGGCCGCTCATGTTATGAGGCCAGAAGCAGCGGACTCCCATCAAGGCCGGGAGCGTGATCGCTCCAGTAACAGGCCGGATAGATTCACGCATTCCATGCCGCCGGCTGTCAGCATTGCCCCTTGCCCGGGAGGCGTCCATAGATTGTCATAGATCCCGCGCCCGGGAACGCCGCCGAACACACGGAACCCATGCCAGTGGGCGTCGAACAGCATCTCATGG
>NZ_JCAWFG010000024.1:0-1634 GCF_059740505.1 Camelimonas sp. FR25
AGGCTCAATAGTGAATGTGAGGTCACTCAACCCAAATCCCCCATCGCATGGGATTGCATGCCATATTGATCTTGCAACATCTTGAAATGCCTTATGATGACAGCCAGGCCACGCAAATTTTCTTCCAGATTGAGCCCGAAATTGTGCGGGTGCCACCACAGGTGATACCCAGCGCCTTTCTGGGCGGCCGCTGTCATCCCGCGCTTGATGGTGGCCAGATGCGCTGGATGGAGCGGCGCCAGACGCCCGGCGTTGGGCCGCAGGAAGCGCGACGCGGGCACATCAACAGGATGCCCATGCGCCCTGTCGAACGCATGCGAGCCGAGGAGGCCCGAATAGGCGTCCACCAGCCTTAAAGCACGCCGCGCCCGTGTCTGCTCCGAGCCTTTCCCCGCCTTATATGCCCAACCGGTCGGATTGCCGCAGAAATGGGTGATTCCATATTGGCCGCAAACCGCGACATGACTGGCGTTAAACTGGTTGCGCGGAAAGACAATTGAACGCAGTTGAATTCCGCGGCGCTGAGCCAATGTAACGGCCGCTGCAATATCAGCCTCAAACTGCGCAAGTGTTTGCCCATCTTCAAGGCAGCAATAATGGGAGAGAGTGTGCGTGCCGATGTCCTGACCCGGCGCCTGGCGGATGGCTTCAATCAGCGATGGCGCGAAATAATACGGATCAGAGCGCTCATTTTCGCCGACTTCATCAAAATACCGGTAGCTGGATAGCGACCCATCCACGTAGCTTGGACGTAACTGCGGAGACGAGGCGAGCATCTCGTCTTTCGATTCACAGAATAGAAACCCAACTGTCGCCCACGTCACGCGAAGGCCGCTGTCAACAAACATAGCGAGCATATGCGGAATAGCGATACGAGCGCCAAGTACATTCTGTCCATAACTCCGTCGATCCGCATGATCGCGCACGCCCCATAACAATTCGAAATCAAGAGAGATAACAAATTTGGCCGCCATAATCCGTCACGATTCTAGCTCTGACCCGATCGCTCCAAGAAATACATAAATAATTACGGAAACACAAGTTACTAATCTCTTTAATGCATACAGTCTATTGGAGTAACGCCTAAAATTTCTAACGTCCATTATGGCGCCCACTCCCATCTGCCTCACAGACGGACGTTGTTGGACAGACATTGGTGCTGCCTGCTGAGATATTTTGCGGCATTTATCGCGACCCTCTTCCACGAGGCCGCAGCACCAGTGAGATGGAATTGCAGTGATGCAAGCTGTCACATCAGGCTTCCGCTGACGGGCTGCTTGCCAATGGGGTGAGCGGATTGGGACTGTGAGATCCAGCCTGCAGCGCCAAACGTTGCTTACGGTAGCCGAATGCTGGATGTGAGTAGAGCGACCCCGGTAGCCTGCTGAACGCGCACTTCCACCGCAACGCGCCGTATCCGACGCCAAGGCGCGAGCGCGATCACCCCCCTCGCGAGGCGCTTATTGTCAGGCGCCATCCCGCCGCAGACCGTTTGGCCCGGTCCTGCGGCGCCACGCTTCTCCTGGGCGAGCGGCAGACCGGCGTTGTCGGCGACTTCCAGGCCACCAACTTCAGATCGACCAATGAAGGCGCGCCTGTAACAGGACATCGCGCGCGCGTCGCGAGCCAAAGCC
>NZ_JCAWFG010000025.1:0-964 GCF_059740505.1 Camelimonas sp. FR25
AGGGCGCTCGTGAGGCTCGTTCCCCAGATGACCGTTGGCTGGGAGGGCGCGTACAGCCGGGTGAACCATATGGACGCCACCGCCAGCCCCACCAGCATTGCGATCACCGCGTAACGCCGGTACGGCAGAAGCAGGACCAATGGCAGCAGCAGGTACATCGCGAACTCGACCGGTAACGTCCACAGTGAGCCGTTTACTGCGCCAGGGTAAATGTTGCCCGCAAATACCCCTGGCAAATGATAGTTGGGGTAGAGCAGGACATTGGAAAAATAGTTCCAGGTCGCAGGGCTGGCGAGATAGTCGCGCACTGGCGCGCTGGTGATCAGTACGCCGACCAGCCCTACAGTCAGGATGCACAACACAATGAGCCCTGGAAAGATGCGCAGGGCGCGCCTCAGCATATACCGCGAAACATTTGGGTCACGCAGCCAGCTCCCGCAAATCAGGTAGCCGCTGATCACAAAGAACACCTTGACGGCGAGGGTGGATACCGGACTGCCCAGATAGCCTGGCCCAACAGAGCCGGTCAGGGGAAATGCGTGACCGAAAATCACGAGGATGGCGGCGACAAGCCGTATGGCGGCGAAATTGTCCTCGCGGATGGAGGCGTCTGGCGGCAGGTCCTGCGGCATTTACAGTCCCTTGTCCCGGTGAATAAAGCGGGTAACCCGCCAGGACCTGGAGCTTCTCAGCGCGGCGAGCAATGTTGCGACCTGGGTCGGGTCGAGACTGTCCAGTTGTCCGGACCTGATCGTGGCTGGCTTGCCCGCCAGTCGCGCCGCCCAGCGTAGGGGAGCCGTCGCTTTCCAGCAGGAGGAGTTGAGGATCAGTCGCGCCTGTTCATGGTATTCGCTGCGTGCGCCGCTTGCGCTGGCTGGCTGGCCCGGCGCGCCGCGGAGGCGCCGGGCGGCGCCGGGCGGCAGGATGATCGGCATGGCGTCGAACTTGCGCAATACGGCGAAGT
>NZ_JCAWFG010000026.1:0-1331 GCF_059740505.1 Camelimonas sp. FR25
AGGTGATCGGCGTATTTACTCACCAGCACATGCGCGACAAGCGCTTCGGTGGGCAGGCCGCCGGGAACCAGATGTGGAGCTGCCGGAGCCTGGACCACGCCATCGGTGCAGGCGCGGCAGGCGTACTTTGGCCTGTGGGTCACAATCACCCGGAACTGCGCCGGAATGACATCCAGCCGCTCGCTGACATCTTCGCCAATGCAATGCAGGTCGCCGCCACAGGCGCAGATCATGCCATGCGGCTCAATCACCTCGTCGATACGCGGCAGGTGCGCCGGCAGCGCCCCCCGGTTGGCGGCGCGGGCCTTGCGTCGGGCAGCAGAACCATTGACCTCATAACCAGCGCTGTCATCTTCGTCTTCGGCATGCACAGTCGCCATGGCGGCTTCGATATCTTCAAGCGCCAGATCATACTGGTCCGGATCGCTCTTCTCCGACCTGCGCCCAAACAGCGCCTGCCGGAACGCCGCGACCAGTTTCTCCAGCCGCTGTATGCGCTCATCCTTGCGCAGCCCGTGCGCGTCGAGACGTGCAGCACGGGCTTCCGAGCCCGCCAGCAGCGCCCGTAATTGCGCAATTTCCGCAAGAAGATCAGCCGTATCGGTCATCACGGCAGTCTATCAGCGCGGTTCCGTCTTGCCTGGTGGCAAAATGCCGGAAGCCCAATAAATCTGGTTACTCCGCCGTCTGCGGGGCCCGCGCCGTCACCGCCCTGACCCTGCGCCAGTCCATGCCGGCAAACAGCGCCTCAAACTGGGCGTGAGACAACGACATCAGCCCGTCTTTCACCGCAGGCCATGCAAAGCTGTGTTCCTCAAGCCGCTTGTATGCCAGCACCAGGCCCGTGCCGTCCCAGTACAGCAGCTTCAGACGGTCCGCCTTGCGCGCGCGGAACACAAACACCGTGCCGGTGAATGGATCCCTGTCCAGTTCGTTCTTCACCAGTGCGGCAAGACTGTCATGGCCCTTGCGGAAATCAATCGGCTTTGTCGCCACCATGATCCGCAGACCGCTCATGGGAAGCGTCATGACGCCGACAGCGCCCGCACAATGGCTGCGATCCGTTCGGCAGATGCGCCCGCCTTAAGCCGGATCGTCACGGCGCCCATCGCGATCTCTGCTCCGGCAGGTTCTGACGGGGAGATCTCCGGGGCCGGACGGGCGATGGCCACCGCCGCAAACCCGACCGTGTCATCTGGCGGCGGCAGCACCAGCTTCCCCTGCCGTGCCAGGGTCCGCCATGATGACAGATGGCTCGGCCGCATCCCGTGACGCCGGGCAATGCTGGCGACCGTCGCGCCGGGCAGCAGAGTGTCAGCCACAAGCTGCGC
>NZ_JCAWFG010000027.1:0-7538 GCF_059740505.1 Camelimonas sp. FR25
AGTCCAAATCCAGAAAAAAAATCAGTGTGGGCGACAATGGCGGATGGCCTGGCGCGCGGCTTAGCGCCTCGATGGGGCGCTGCCATGACGCGCGTTGTGGCGGTTGGCGGAGGCGCCCGACGCCTTTGGGGGCGATGGGATATGACGCTGTCCGGCGTGCCGTCAGATTGCGACCTGCGCCAGCAGCCGGGAAGGAGCTGCATGGCGTCGCCGGGCTTGCCATCACGAGTTCTACCAGAGACGGATGCGTATGAGCGGACGGGTTCTGGTCAAGCCCGACCGGCGCTTGAGCCATGCAGGTCGCAGATGCGCCAGCAGCTTCGCGGCCACGTGTTTTCGTCAGATGCCAAGGGGAGCAGCTCACCGCGCCCTCGGCTGTCCAGCGATTGTCGCGCCAGACCTGGGCCTGCAGGCATTTGACCAGGCGACGCCGGGTCGGGCTTGAGGTCAGGGTGATGCCAGGCAGAACCATGGGCGGCGGATGGCCGTTGAACGCATTGGCGATGGCGAGAGTGTTGTCGCGTGTCAGGCGATCGCCGGGCTGATTAATGACCTGCGCCGCAGTCTGGCAAATAGCGTAGCCCAGACATTGAAAACCTGCTGCACGACGGGGCTAACGCAGGCTCCGACGAACTGATCAGCCATGCCGCCGGGCGGATCGCCTGTTTAGAATGCCCAATCAGGTGGATTTTATTGACGAGATGCCGCGGAAGGCGTCGGACAAAATTCTGCGCCGCAAGCTGCGTGAGCCGTTCTGGCAGGGCGCGTCGCGCAACGTCAACTGAGCAGGCCGAACCTGACGCTTACCCGGGGCCGCCACTGGCGCGGCGTTGGCAGATCAAGCCGTGAGCGCTGTGGCCGCGTGGGCCACGAGGCAGGGAGGCGCGCCTTGCCAGCCATGAAAACTGGCAAGGTTGCCGGGGGCAAGCTGACGTCGCCCCGAAGCGTGTTGTCCTCCACCGTGCGGCCGTATCGACGCCGGGCAGGCTTCCTGCTCAGTCAGCCTTGATGGCGTCGCCGACCGGCTCCCACGTTGCGCCATCAAATTTCACCATCTGCAGCGTGCCGATCGGCCCGTGGTTGTCGGGTGAGATCGAGATGGTCACGCCAGGCAGCAACATGGGCACGCGCGTGTCCTTCAGGCTGTGCAACGCGGTCATCAGGCCTTCGCGGGTCAGATTGGGGCCAGCCTTCTTCAGCGCCTGGTGGAAGGCGTAGCCGGCGCCATAGCCATAGGCGTTGGAGAGGTCATTGCGTGCGCCATCCGGATAGTATTTGTCCATGAAGGCGCTCCACGCCTTGAACTCTGCGTCATCCTTCCAGCGCGGGTCGCTCGGCTCCTTGATGAAGGCGCTCGAGATGATGCCTTTGGCCTTGTCCAGCCCGACGCTTTTCAGCACCGGATCGACCTGGTTGGACACCGACGGCAGAATGAACACCGGCTTCCAGCCCATGGCGTCGACAGCGCGGATCGACTGGGCGGCGAAGCGCGGCGTCGTTGCGCTGACCAGAACGTCGACGCCAGTGGCGCGCAGTCGCGCTATCTGCGAGTCGATGGTGGCGTCCGACAGCTCATAGGGAATGGCGGCGACCACGGACGCAGCCTTGTCGCCCAGCCCCTGGCGCAGGCCGTGCAGCAGTTCCTTGCCATAGTCATCGTTCTGGTACAGCACGCCGATTTTGGCGTCCGGGTGGTTGTTCAGCAAATATTTGCCATAGATCCTGCCCTCGCGCAGATAATCGATGTTCCAGCCGATGGTCCATGGATATTTGCTCGGCTGGTTCCAGCGCGAGGCGCCGGACGAAACGAATACCTGCGGAACCTTGCGACCATTCAGGAACGGCTGCGCCGCGGCAGATGTCGGGGTCCCGACCGGGGCGACGATGGCGAACACATCGTCACTTTCCACCAGCCGGCGGGTCTGCTCAACGGTTTTGGCCGGAGAGAAGCTGTCATCAAGGCTGATGAAGCGGATCTTGCGGCCATGCACGCCGCCCTGGTCATTGACCATGTCGAAATAGGCGCCCACCGATTTGGCGATGGCGCCATAGGCCGACGCCGGACCGCTGTAGGGCGCGGTGTTGCCAATGCGGATTTCCGTAGGCGTGACGCCAGGCGTCGCGTTGGCAGTCGCGCCGCTCTGGGCCGTAGCCATGGGCGTCGTAGAGAGATTGGCGACAAGCGCCATGGCGCAGGCGCTCAGCCCGCCTTTCAGCAGAATATGCATGGTTTTCCTCCGCTGCAGGCAGCCGCCATTGATCGCCAAAGGCGCAGACGGTCGCTGCAGATGTTTTTGCGTGAACTGTTCTTGTACTTGGGCCCGCGCTGTTCAGGCGCGGGCAATGGCCGCCGTCAGGCGCTGGGCGAAATCCTTGCCCAGCTCCTCAGGGCTCATGCCCTGGTCATGGCGATACCAATGGCCGATCCAGTTCAACGCCCCGGCGATGGCGAAGGCCGTCATCTTGGGGTCGGTTGGCTGGATGGAGCCATCTGCAATGCCCTCACGGATATATTTGCGAAACACCTGGTCGATGTCGCGCTTGCCGGCGAGGGTTCTGGCGCGATTGGCCGGATCGAAATCGCGGTCATCGAAGCGGATCAGGCTCTTGCCATAATTGGTGGTCATGGTTTCTGCATAAATGCAGATCAGCCGCCGCAACCGGGCGAGCCCCGTTGTCTCTTCAGCGCCAATGGTCGCCATCCGCTCATTGAGCTTCTGGAAGCCGCTCATCCAGCATTCAAAGAGGATGTCCTCCTTACTGCGGAAGTAATTGTACAGCGCAGGCTTGGTGACATTGAGCCGTTTGGCCACATCCGTCAGCTTGACGTGATGGTAGCCGAGCTCAAGGAACATGCTGAGCGCAGTATCGAGCAAAGCCTCGACCTTCTGGTCCCGCACCTTGCTGCGCTCTTCCTGGGAAGGCCATGGGGATAGTGGGGCCGTCGTCATTGCTGCTGTCACCTTCCGCTTTCTGGTTCCAGGGCGAAGCCTCCGCCCGTCTATCATGCACCCCGTCGATGCCCAAACCGGGAAGGCCGGGCCGCGCCAGCTGGCGCATCTCCACCTGTCCGTCTCACGCGGTTCCAGGGGCGCCACGGGCGCAACGTGCGCCCGTGACAACGTCTTCGTGTCGGCGCCACGCCCTATACTCAGGCGCCGCACTGTGGCGTCAGTCAGCGTCCACCCACTTCTCACCGTCAAACGACTGCAGCTGCAAGGCCTTGTAGGCGTCGAGGCTGTCAGGCGAGGTCGCGACCGAGACATTCGGCTGGTGCATCGGCATGCGCTGCGGCTTCAGATTGCTGACGATCTTCATCACATTCTCACGGGTGAGATTGTCGCCAGCCTGTTCGAGCACGGTGCGCAGCATGTTGCCGGCGATGTAGCTGACGACCGGGAAGGTGTCGTTCGGGTTATCCTTGGGATTCCACTTTTTCATGAACTCCAGATACGCCACGACTTCAGGGTCATTGGCCAGCGCCGGATCATCTGGCGCCTTGGAGAAGGCGCCGGTGTAGACGCCACGCGACGCCTCGGCGCCGGCGGGGATCATCACCGAGCGGACCGAGCTGGCGGCGTTGGCGACATAGTGCTTTGGCTTCCAGCCAAGCTCATGCGCCTTGCGGATGGCCTGGGCGGCGAATTTGGGCGTGCTGGCGCTGATCAGCACGTTGACGCCGGCGTTCTTCAGATTGAGGATCTGCGAGTCTACCGTAGCGTCAGCGGTCTCATAGCTGTGCGTGGCGATGAGCTGTTTGTCCTTGCCATGGGCGGCGAGGGCCTGGCGCACGCCGTGCAGATGATCCTTGCCATAATCATCATTGGCATACAGCACGCCGATGCGCGCGTTGGGGTTCTGCTTCAACGCGTGGTCAATATAGGTCTTCTGCTCCACCGTGTAGGACGGCCAGAACGGCATGGTCCACGGGTAGGTCTTCGGATCGTTGAACTTGCTCGCGCCGGTGGAGATGAGGATTTGCGGCACGCGTTTGCCGTTGAGGTATTTCTGCGTCGCAGTGTTGGTGGGCGTGCCCGAGACGAAGGCGATCAGCAACACCTCGTCGCTCTCCACCAGCTTGCGCGCCTGCTCAAGCGCTTTTGGCGGGCTATAGCCGTCATCAAGGGTAATGAACTTGACCTTGCGACCGTTGACGCCGCCAGCGGCATTGAGCATGTCAAAATAGGCGGCATAGGTGCGGCCGCTGGCCCCGAAGGCCGACACCGGCCCGCTATAGGCCGTGCTGTGGCCAATGCGGATCTCGCTGTCGCTTGCGCCTTGACTGTAATTCTTGCCGCTGCTGGCGACGGCCGGCGCTGCGAACAGCGCTGCCGCCACCGGCAGCGCCAGCCAGCGCGCCAGACGGTGATGTGACGAAGCGTTAGACGAAAAAATCATGAAGACCTCCCTTGCGGCGGCGCGTCAGCACGCTGGGCCGCGCATCGCGCATTGGCGTTTTGTTGTGGTTGTGCGTCGCCGCCTCGCAACGGGCGGCGTCAATGGCCGGAAGGAGCGGGCGCCGCCAGGGGCGCGCTCTATCGCCCCTGGAAAACTGGCTGGCGCTTCTCGACAAAAGCCGCGGCGCCCTCGCGCAAATCCTCCGTGAGGAAGGCGCGGCTTTGCAGATCGGCTTCCAGCTCCAGGGTTTCAGCCAGCGGCGCCGTCCAGGCGGCGTCGAGCTGGGTCCTGATCATCGCCATGCTCAGCGGCGGCCCTGCGGCCAGTCGTCGGGCGACACCCATGGCGGTTGCGGCAAGCGCGTCGTCGTCGACGCATTGCCAGATGAGGCCCCAGGCCGCTGCGGTCTCGGCGGGCAAAGGCTCGGCCAGAAGGGCGAGGGCGCGGGCGCGCGGGGCGCCGATGGCCCGCTGCAGGAACAGCGATGTGCCGCCATCAAGCACGGCGCCCAGCCTTGCAAAGCTGAGGATGAAGCGGGCGGAGCGCGCAGCGATGACGATATCCGCCGCCAGCGCCAGACCGACGCCAGCTCCCGCCGCGGCGCCATTGACCGCGGCCACCACTGGCTTGCCGCCGTTACGCAGCCGCTCCAGCACCGGGTGCAGCTGGGCGCGCATGCGGTCGCCGATGTCGCCGCCAGCGGAAAAGGTGTCGCCGCCAAATTGCGCGCCAGAGCAGAAACCCTTGCCAGCGCCGGTCAGCAGAATAGCGCGCACCCGCGCATCGGCCATGGCGGCGCTGGTGGTTTCACCCAATTGGCCGATGACGTCCGGACCCAGCGCATTGTACTGGTCCGGATTGTTGAGCGTGATGATCGCCAGCCCATCCTGGCGTTCGAGCAAGACTGCGGGCATCGTTGCATTGCTCCCTGCGTCGCCCGCCGCGCATGGCTGGTCGGGTTAACTGACTTCGCGGATGATCGGCGCTGCTGGCCTGCGCGGCAGGATTTGCAGGCGTTCGCCAAGTTCGCCACCGCGGTCTGCCGGGCGCCGTCTACGCAATAGTAATGTGTGACGCCGTGCTTCGGGCTCCCGGACAAACCCGGGAGCCTGCGTTTGGCTGGCTTATACCAGGTCGGCAAGATGCTGACGCATCCGCGACCCGAAAAGCTCAGTCGCCGCACGGGCTCGACCAGCGCCCGATGAGTCATGCACATCGGGCGCGGGTATTACATCAGCGCGCCGCCGCCGCAGACCAGCACCTGGCCGCTGACATAGTCCGACTCTGGCGAGCAGAACATGTAGACAGCGTTGGCGGCTTCTTCCGGCTTGCCGGCGCGACCCAGCGGGATCATCTTCGCCATGGTGTCGAGCATCGCCGGCTGCACGCCGACCTTGATGGCCTTGCCTTCGACGTCGATGGTCTTCTGCTCGGCTTCGATGGCCTGGGTCAGGCGGGTCTCGATCAGGCCGAAAGCCACGCAATTGACGTTGACCTTGTAGCGGCCCCATTCCTTGCACAGGGTGCGGGTCAGGCCGACCAGCGAGGCCTTGGCCGAAGAATAGCTGGCCTGGCCGGCGTTGCCGTAGAGGCCCGCGATGGACGAGATGTTCACCACCTTACGGAACACCTCGCGACCCTCCTGGGCCTCCTGCTTGGCCATGATGCGGATCGGCTCGGAGGCGGCGCGCAGGATGCGGAACGGCGCGATCAGGTGCACGTCCATCATCGCCTGGAACATCTCATCCGACATCTTGCTGATGGTGGCGTCCCAGGTGTAGCCGGCGTTGTTGACGATGATGTCGATGCCGCCGAACTGCTCCATGGCCGTCTGGACGAAGCGTTCAGGGAAGCCGTCTTCCGTGACGCTGCCGTTGACCGCAATGGCCTTGCCGCCAGCAGCATTGATCTCGGCGGCGCAGGCGTCGCCAAACGCGGGGTCCAGATCATTGACCACGACGCTGGCGCCTTCAGCCGCCAGCTTGTGGGCGATGGCGCGGCCAATGCCACGACCCGAACCGGTCACCAGGGCGACCTTGCCGGCAACGCGGCCTTCAGCAAAGAGTTTGAGGGCCGCTTCAGCCATGTGCGTTCTCCGTGTTGGCGGCGGTTGGGCCAGTGAGAGCCACGACCGCTTCGCCCTTCAGCTTGATGTCATTGTTCTGGTCGCGCGCGGTCAGCTCGATCCGGGCGCGGCGTTCGCCGTCGACCTCTTCGATCGCGGTGACGACGCCATCGCAGGAGATTTCCGCGCCAATCTGGGTGATCGACGCGAAACGCACGCCATATTCACGAATGGATTGCACCGGGAAGGCGTCGTTCAGGGCCATGCCGAGGCGGGCCATCACGAACATGCCGTGGGTGAAAACGTCGGGAAAACCCGAGGCCTTGGCGAAGTCGCTGTCGACGTGAATCGGATTGTGATCGCCCGAGGCGCCGCAATACAGCGCCAGCTCATGCCGGGTGATCGGCGCAAAGGCGCGCTTGACCGGCGTGTCGCCGACCTTGAGGGTTGCGTGTTGGACGCTCATCAGGCCGCTCCCCCGTTGGCGTATGGATTGCGCACGACGGTCGTGTTGGTGATGTCGGCGATGTGCTCGCCCTGGCCGTTCTCGACCCGGATTTCCTGGGCGATCATGGTCAGCGCGCCGCCCTTTTTGTGGACGATCGGGCCGACGCGGGTGGTGAAGATCACCGCATCGCCGACGCAGGCGGGCTTGTGAAACACGAATTTCTGCTCGCCGTGCAGGATGCGGCCGATGTCGATGCCGAGAATATCCAGCACCTCGATGGAGCCCGGATTGTCGAGCGACTGCAGACAGAAGAGGTAGGTCGGCGGGATCGGAATGTCCCGGAAGCCGGCGCGCCGGGCTGCGTCGCTGTCGTGATAGACCGGGTCCTTCTCGCCAATGGTGTTGAGAAAGAACGTCAGCCGCAGCGGCTCAACGCGGGAGGTCTGCCGGGATAGCTCCCGGCCAACGATGGTTTGCGGGTCGACGGAGAAATTGGCGCCAGCCATGCTCACGCCCTCTCATACAGCGTGACGACGCAGGCGCCGCCGAGGCCGAGATTGTGCTGCAGGGCGAGACGCGCGCCGTCGACCTGGGTCGAACCCGCCGTGCCGCGCAGCTGGCGCGTCA
>NZ_JCAWFG010000028.1:0-5268 GCF_059740505.1 Camelimonas sp. FR25
AGTCCCGAAGACCCGTGGCAAACTGGTCGGGTGACAAGCTCAGGTTGACGAGTATCTTCTGCTACAATGAAAACCAAACAAGCGGCGAGTAGTACAATGCAATGGTCGACCTGGGTGACACTCTATCTGATAGTCGGTGCCGTATGCGCTGTTAAAGGCCCGGCGGCTCGGCAAATTTCATTTAAGGTCCTGCGCACCGGTTCAACAAACAAAAGCAGGCTTCAGCTCTTCAAGGCGATACTCGTCGTCGCAGTCATATTTCTCTGGCCGCTCTTGGTCATTTCAATAATCCGAACCGAAAAAAAGCAACAATCTGCAAGGAACTCCGCTCTCGTTAGGACGGATCAAACCTCAGAGTTAGCTTCGGTCCTCGCGGCTACAAATCAGAATCCTGTAGACGCGGACATATTGCCAAACGCTTCTGGTGAGTTCGGATACACTCCCGACAACCCTGTACCCACGACCGATATCCTTGCAACTGAAAAATACCTCAATTGTCTTCGCAACTCGGACGGCCAACCACTAAAATTCAGACGCATCGGGTCGTTTGCCAGCAAAGCCACGGATTTTCCAGTTGACGGGTACCGCGTGAACCCGGCGCAAGACGGTGAGCAACCGATCGTGCTGTATTTCTCACCTTACCATCTTCGTTGCTCTCGACTTGCCCCCCGAGGCTTCAAGTTTGCCAAGACAGAGCAAGCCAAATCCGCTCAGGATCCGAATCCAACGGTCGTCGCCGAAACATCCACAGCGGAGCAGCCGACCTATAAGTCTTTTTCTACTGCTGATACGGAGACTATACCTGTTGGTATGCTGACCGAGGTCAGCAACCGTGCTGACGAAGGAGATGTCGACTCTCAGGTGAAAATGGCCTTGCATTTTTTAACGAAACAATCGCCGTCAGCCGCGGAATGGTTCCATAAGGCGGCGACACAAGGACACGCACGCGCTCAGTATGAACTTGGAAAAATGTTTGTACGGGGCCATCTACTCCCTTGGAACTTAGAACAAGGCCGTAAGTGGATGGAAGCCGCTGCTGCGCAGAACTACCCTGGTGCATCGGAACGACTGGCCGAGATGCCTGAATACGCCGACACTCAACTAAGACAAATAAAATCGTCGCTCTTCAAAGATCCCAAAGATACTATTTTTGTATCTCCACATCATCAAAGGGAGCTGCCCAAGCGGTCAAAAGAAACAGCCTGCAAAACTGAGACGCCGCAGCAGCAGGTTAACTCTTACCTGTATTATTGGAATGAGTCCGATAGTGAAAATAAGAAGTTTTACGCTAAGGGACAGATGGCCGCTTTAGAGTGTTTAGCTCGTGCCCGCAAACGCGTTGAGGCAGCGACCAGCGGTTATTCTATTTGGGCTGACTTTGATGTGCTTCGAGATGAAGCTAGGGCCATAGCTGAAAGGCGTGGAATTCTCAAAATAGGCGAAGACCACGGAATGAGCGAGATCGACGGCTCGGACTTGCTTTTCGATGAACGTCGCGCTGCATTCATAAACGGAGTTGAAGACGCGCTTGAAGATGCCGACCAGCTTCCAGACGAATAATAGTTGGACGGTTCGAAAAACCTGGTGCTTTGAGGGCTCTGGAGCGAAACTGAGGCTGTCAGATTTTGGAGGCGTCGATGGCCAGCCAGCCCGGTTTCTTTGATCTTGCGGACCGTTACGCGGCCCTGAGCGCTGCCGGTGATCCCCTTGAGCGGCTTGCGGCAGTTGTGGACTTCGAGACATTCCGGACGCCATTAGTCGGAGCTCTTCACCGGGCGACGCGAGGCAAGGGCGGACGACCGCCCTGCGACCCTGTCATGATGTTCAAGATCCTTGTCTTGCAGGCCCTTTACTCGCTGTCGGATGGGGCCACGGAGTTCCAGATCCGAGACCGCCTTTCTTTTCAGCGCTTCCTTGGACTGGGTCTCGAAGGAACTGTGCCTGACGCCACGACCGTCTGGCTTTTCCGGGAGCGGCTGGTGAAAGCCGGAACCATCGACAGCCTCAGCGCAATAGCGACGGCGAGAAGAAGGACATCCGGGAGGGGCGTATCCCCGAGGACTGGAAGGACAGGCCTGCAAAGCTGCGCCAGAAGGACCGGGATGCGCGCTGGAGCATCAAGTACAGCAAGGCGAAGGTGAAGGATGACGCCGATCCGGCAGCCTTCACGGCCGTCGATCTCGCCGTTCCCATGTTCGGCTACAAGAACCACGTTGGCATTGACCGGGCCCACCGGTTTATCCGGACGTGGGACGCCAGCGCGGCCAACGCCCATGATGGCGCCCGCCTTCCCGTTCTCATCAGCAAGGCCAATACCGGATCAGGCGTCTGGGCCGACACGGCCTACCGCTCGAAGAAGAATGAAGCGTTTCTGGCGGGTGGCATGTTCCGTAGCCAGATCCACTGCAAGAAGCCGAAGGGCCGCCCGATGCCCGCGCACATCGCACGGGCCAACGGTAAGCGTTCCGTTATCCGGGCTGCGGTTGAGCATGTCTCCGCGGCGCAGAAGCATCGGATGGGGCTGGTGGTTCGCACCATTGGCATGGCGCGGGCCCGGCTGAAGATCGGCATGGCCAATCTGGCCTACAATTTCACCCGGCTTGCCTGGCTTGAAGGGAGAAGTGCGCCCGCATGATGCCTCAAGGCCGCCTCTGACGGTCCAAAGGCGTCACCTCAAGATTTGTGCGCCAGACAACGATTTGGCGAACATATTGAGAACATCGGCTATGCCACGAGTTTGAGGCGGGCCATGGGCTCGTTGAGCGTACGGAACTCGCCAGGGGAGAGCCGATTTGCTCGGTGCCACAAATAGTCGCCTGTCAAGCTGATATGCGCCCAGCCCATCGGCGAGAGATGGGCAAGGAGGGCATCGTCGATAGTGCCGCCGGATGCTTTGAGGTGTTGGGCGGCCCGATCCATGTAGATCGTGTTCCAGTAGGAAATTGCTGCGATCAGCAGATTCAGGCCCGACGCCCGATATTCCTGATTTTCGATCGAACGGTCGGTGAACCGACCTTGCCGGTTGGTGTAGATCGCAGCGGCAAGGGTATGACGTGCTTCGCCTTTGTTGAGGCCGGCTTGGCAGGCCCGACGCAAGTCGGGCTGTTCAAGCCAGTCGAGCGTGAACAGCGTGCGCTCGATGCGGCCAAGTTCGGCCAGCGCAAAATCCAGCCTGTTCTGCCGCTTGTAGGCCGCCAGCTTGCGCAGGATCGCGGAGGGCGCGACGGTTCCTTCCTTGATGGAGGCGACGATCCTGACGATGTCATCCCAATCGGCTTCGATCGCCGTCGTCTTGATCGTGCGGCCCATGAGGCTTTCGATGCCCTTGTAGGTCGAAGGCGCGGCGATCGAGCCGAGTTTCCGGTCTGCGATGTCGCGCAGACGGGGCACGAACCGGAAACCGAGAAGATGGCAAAGGGCAAAGACATGGTCCGTCGCGCCGCCGGTATCGGTGTAATGCGCATGCAGCGACAGCGCACCGGCGCCAAGCATCAGGCCGTCCAGCACATAAGGGGCCTCGCCGGCGGTGGCCGACATGATCCGCGATCCGAACGAGGCAAAATGATCGGACAGGTGGGAATAGATCTTCAGGCCCGGCTCGCTGCCATATTTCGCATTGATGTCGGCTGCCGACGATCGGCTGCGGCCCGAGCGGAAGAACTGCCCATCAGAGGATGAACTGGTGCCTGCTCCCCAATGGCGCGTGAAGGGAAGATCATGGTGCGCGGCAACGATCATGCCCAACGCGGCCTGATAATTTTCGGGCGACAGATACCAGTTGTGCGTCCAGGCAAGTTGGGCGTAGCTCACCCCGTCACTGGCGTTGGCCATCCGCTCCAGGCCGAGATTCGATCCATCCGCCAGAATGGCGGCAAGGATCGCATGCGGGTTGTCATGCTCCTTGCCGGAACGAAGATCGCGGAACGCGCTCAGGAATCCGGTGCGCTCGGCCACCTCGACCAGAAGTTCGGTAATCCGCACGCGCGGAAGCAAGGCGTCGAGCCTGCGATCGAGGGCTTCCGCTTCGGGCGGTGTGATCGCCGACAAGGGTTGCAGCTTGAGCCGGTCGCGTTCGAGCGCCACGCCTGCGAGCCTGTTCGACTTGAGCTGCTTGGAGAAGCGGCGCAGCCGCCAGTCGAGCGTTCTTGCCCAGCTGGATGTTCTGGTGCGGACGGGCGCCAGAGCCTTCCTGGGCAATCAGCCTGGAATCCAATGTCTAGAGCGCTTTTCGACCGCCATGAATCGCACCGGATTCCCTTTGTGGCTGACTTCTGATTCAAATTCCTTGCTGGCAGAGGGAGGCCAGCACGGATGGCTCAACCTCTTTCGATGGATTTACGTTCGCGGGTTCTGGCTGCGATTGATGACGGGATGAGTTGCCGTTCGGCAGCTGCGCGGTTCGGCGTTGCACCCTCCACCGCGATCCGTTGGCAGGCGCAGCGCCGTACTACCGGCGGTTTTGCACCCAAACCTCGGGGTGGCGACATGCGCTCGCGACCGGTCGAGGAACGGGCCGCTGATATCCTTGCCATCTGGGAGGCCCGTAAGGACATTTCGCTGGAGGAGCTGCGGCAGTCATTGGCTGCGATTGGCCTGAGCGTCTCCGTGGCAGGGCTGCACCGTTTCTTTGTCCGTCGGGGCATGACGCGTAAAAAAAGACTGGCCATGCCATCGAGCAGGACCGTCCAGATGTCCTGACGCTGCGTCAGGAATGGTTCGATGGCCAGACCGATCTGGAGCCAGGCAAACTGGTGTTCATCGACGAAACATGGGCCGCCACCAACATGACCCGTGCCCATGGGCGTTGCCGTAAAGGCGAACGGTTGCGGATGGGCTTCCCGCACGGCCACCGCAAGACGACCACCCTCGTCGCGGGCCTGCGCATGACGGGCATGGTTGCGCCAATGGTGCTGGATGGTCCGATCAACGGCCGCTGGTTCGAAGCGTATATCGCCCAGGTGCTCGTACCCGAGCTACGCCCCGGCGACATCGTTATCATGGACAATCTGTCGAGCCACAAACGACCGGCGGTCCGTGAGCGGATCGAGGCTGCCGGCGCAACGCTGCGTTTCCTGCCGCCCTACAGCCCGGACTTCAATCCGATCGAGAAAGCATTCTCACGCCTCAAGGCCATGCTGCGGAAGATCAGCGAGCGGACCGTCAGCGGCCTCTGGAACTGCATCGGCAAGCTCGTCGACATCTTCAAGCCCGATGAATGTGAGAACTACTTCGTTTCATGCGGATATGAACCATAATGATCGAAAAACG
>NZ_JCAWFG010000029.1:0-8415 GCF_059740505.1 Camelimonas sp. FR25
AGTGGAAAATTCCAGTTCAGAATGGTCCGATTTTCGGGGAGCAGGTCAACCGGCGGCGTCGCCCCCGTCACCGCCGAGCGCCGCAAGACCGCACGCGCTGCCAAGGCTGCGAAGACCGTGAGCGTCCGGCGAACGCATTTTTGGGATGTCGAGAGATGGAACCTATAGGCCGCGTTTCATCTCATCAGCCATGATGCGGTCGATTATTTCAGCATCGCACTGGGCGTCGATGAGGAACTCGCGGATACCGCCGTCCCACGTCCTGATGTCGGCGAGGAGGCTTTGAAGCTCGTCGATGCCATTCCCGGTCAGGCCCGTCGTGCCATCTTCAGTGCCATCGCAAACGTAAACCAGTTCGCCCTCGGGGATGTTGTCCGGGTTTGCAGTCACTTCTTCGATCAGTTCGAGGTTCTCGCCGATCATGCCGGCGACCCGGCTGAGTGTGTAGATGACCCTCGAGCGCGCCATCAGGCGGCCTCGCGTCGAGGGTTTGCTGGCGTCCAGTTCCAGGGCAGCAGGTCTTCAATTTGATCCTTGGGGTGATCCTGGATCCGGGCGAGGACATCTGTCAGATACACCTCCGGATTTTGGCCGTGCAACTTGACCGTTTCGATGATGGTCAGGATGTTGGAGATGCGCTCACCGCCCTTGTCCGAGCCGGCAAACAGCCAGTTCTTCCTTCCGATTCCAAGCGGCCTCATTGCTCGTTCAGCGATGTTGTTGTCGATTTCGACACGGCCATCGTCGATGTAAACGCTCAAGGCTGCCCATCGCGAGAGGGCATATCGCATCGCCGCGGCCAGCCTCTGCTTCTGTGGCAAAGTTGAGAGCGTGGTTTCGATCCAGGCCTTGAGTTCGTCCAGAACGGGCCGGGCATGTTGTTGGCGCAGAGCACGCCGCTCGCCGACAGACATGCCGCGGATACGGTTCTCGATATCGTAGAGCGCTCCAATGCGCGACAACGCGTCCTCAGCAAGCGGAGATGGCTTCAGCTTGATCACATCATGGAATTTGCGGCGCACATGCGCCATGCAGGCGGCCTCGACGATCTGGTTCCCGTACAGTTTCTTGTAGCCCCCATAGCCGTCGGCATGCATGACGCCGCTGAAGTTCGCGAGGTGGTCAGCCGGATGCGCGCCCTTGCGGTCTGGGCTATAGTAATAGGCAATGGCTGCGGGCGTGGCGGATTGGTAGCCACTGCCGTCGAAGACGTAGACCCAGACCCTGCCGGTTTTTGTCTTGCCCCGCCCAGGATCGAGGACATCGACCGGGGTATCGTCCGTATGTATTCGGTCGAGCGCGGCGATATGGGCCCGGATCAGCAAGACAAGTGGCGTCAGCAAGGCGGATACGCGCCCGACCCAGTCGGCCATCACGGATCGGGAGATGTCTATGCCCAACCGGTCGTACATCTCAGACAGGCGGTAGAGGGGAATGTGATCGTCGAATTTGGCGACCATGATATGGGCGAGCAGCCCCGGCCCGGGTTTGCCGCGCTCGATCGGCAAGGTCGGCATCTCGCCGGCAACCGCCGTATCGCATTCCCTGCAGATTATGCGCTTTTCGACATGCCGGACAATCTTGACCGACGCCGGCACGTGCTCCAGCACCTGGACCACCCTGTCGGCCGCCTTCAGGAACGACGTACCACCGCAGGTCGGGCAATTGCAGGGAGCCGCATAGACCAGTTCTTCGGTGGCGAGATCATCGGGTAGAGGCTTGCGCTTCGGCTTCCCGGATGCGTCGTCCAACTCCGGCAGAGGAGTTGTGCCGGAGCGCAGTTCCGCCTCGGCCCGGCAGGCCTCGATCTCCTCCAGCATCAGCTCGAATTGCCCGATCTTCCGGTCGATCTTTTCCGAAGACGCGCCATGCTGCCGATGTCGGAGAAGCTCCAGTTGCGCGCGAAGAAGCCCGATTATGGTGTCTCGCTTGACGACCTCGGCTTCCTGGCACACAAGTTTCGCCGCCTGTTCCGCGACGAGCGCGCGCAAGGCAGAGAGATCGTCCTGACTGTCCGGCGGCGCTGTTTCCATACTTGCAGATCTAGCCGATTTATCTCTGACGCGCCAGCGCTAACCCTCGTATGCCACTGCAAAATCTAGCTTTTATCCCGTTCGACCGGGAGCGGACGTCCACGCCGGGCGTCGCCAGTCTATCCCCTCAACGAGCATGGAAAGCTGCGCCTGCGTCAGGTGCGCTACACCCTCTTTCGCCGTCGGCCAGGGAAAGTACCCGCGCTCCAAAATCTTGTAGAATAGGCAGAACCCCTGGCCATCCCACCAGAGAAGCTTGATCCGGTCGGCGCGCTTTCCGCGAAAGCCGAAGATCGCGCCTGAGCCCGGCGCCTCCTTCACGACCGTTTCGACCAGCGCCGACAGGCCATCGATGCCACGCCGCATATCCGTCACTCCGCAGGCCACGTAGACCCGCACATTCCCCGATGGTCCGATCATGCCCCCTCCACGCAAGCGACGAGCGGGCCAAGCAGCTTCAGCTCAACATCAACCGGAACCTTCAAGCTCCGACCGTTTCGAAGCAATACCTCGACGAGCGCCGACCTCGTTGCTGCGGTAGACGGCTGGCTTACGCCAACCTCCCCGGTGATTTCCACCGGAAGGAACACGGCCGGCCGATCGGCATAGCTGAATGATTGCCGCCACAAGCGGATCTGGCCCGGATGAATGTCGTGCCGGCGCGCCACATCGCCCATGCGAGCTCCGGGCTCATCAGCTTCCGCAAGTATCCTCAGCTTCGCCTCGTCCGACCAACGCCGTCTGCGCTCGGTACCGGACATGATCTCTATGCGAGCCATGAAACCTCTTTGTTCTGGTATTAATGTCAGCACTAATGCTGGTTCTAATGCCAGAACATCCCCTGATTTGCCCGATCAGCAAAAACAGCTCACCGGACGCTCACCGAAGACCGCGGCGCCGGCCGCTCCGGCGCACAAGCCGCTCACCGAGGCACAGCGCAAGCGCATTGGCTTCTTCGTCGCCCGAGGCCGCGCTGCGAAGGCTACCAAGGTCGCCTGACAGTTCTAGCACACTCGCTCATCCAGGATCCCACAGCCGCCCTCCGGAGCGGCTTCCTGGGACCACCGGACACACCCTGGCGCCACCAGTGTGAATAATCAGAACGACTATTCACACTTCCAAAAGCACGGCCGACACCGCGCAAACCAGCCGGCCCCAAACCCGGGTGCCACCAGTGCGATAAATCAATCCGATTATTCACACTTCAACCAGACCGCCAGAAACCCAGCGAGATCCCTACACCCGGTATCTGCCTTCCCCAAAGGGCCGCCATTCTTTTGGCCAATCCGCGAAACCCGCCAACAGGCTAGGAGAATAATCAGGGACCATTATTCACACTTTCAGAGCCCCTGACGCCGACGCACATCCACTGCTTCAGCCCTCATCCAGCCGACCTGCAGAACAACCTGGCATGGAAACTACCCCCCATTATTCACACTTAATCCTGGAAGCGTTTCACGGCGGTGAACCGTCCTTCAGCACCTCTTCATGACGCCTAACCCCGCATCAGCCGACATCATCATTCACACTCCAAATCCAGACCCACCCACAGATAGCCCGACCATGGAACGAATTAAGGCAGTAAAATTCAGATGAATTTTCACACTTTCTGAAACCCCGTACCTCGGAGAAACAGGCCATCAGGACATCCAATCCGGCCAACATACACTGCCTTAACTGGCAGCGATTATTCACACTTTTAGTTGGAGCCAGCAGCCCCCTTCATAGAGGTTCCCAGAGCCAAAAACAGCTTCGCTCGCACACTTAATTCGAACCTATTATTCACACTTTTATCGGCACCTCTTCCGACATCCATAAACGAAATTAAGGCGCCTAATTTTTCAGGATTATTCACACTTTTCACCCGATCAGCGCGCAAGCCCACCCAATCCAAAATGTGTGAATAAATACCAGCATATTATTCACACTTTAAACCCCTCCCCTACCCTCATCCTCCTGCACAAATCCCTCGCTCAGAAGCCCAGGACGGCCATCCGAGAACTTCCCCCAACAACGCAGCCAGCAACAGCTCGCACCCTCTGACACGCCCTTAAAGCCGACCTGAGACACCCCTAGAAACGCTGGCTCACCATAGAGTTCACCAGCGTCCCCTAAAACGCGCAAAATAACCATTTTAAGCGCGCCCCCCCGTAAAGTATGAAGAAGCTATAAGCCTGCGGCGCCCCCCAAAACGGCCGCTCTAAAAGCTCGGCCGAGCCCCAATAACCCCCATTAAAACAGCCGGCCATCCAGAGCGAAGTCCTCGAGGCCAGCAGCAAATTCCACCCCTTTTTTCCTGCCGACCAAAACCCCAGCAATCGCAAGCCACAGGCTCGCTCTCCCCCAGAAGCCCCAATAAATAAATTGGCTCAATACCGCAAACGTTGTGTGTCCAATAGGACACACAGACGTTTGCCAGGTGCCTACGCACCTTATATCGGTCTCCTGACGGCCTCCAAATCCCAAGCTCCGCAACGGTTTTCCTCCCTGTCGCAGCCCTTCGGCTCGACGTGAGGCAAAACACTGGGGGAATTTGGATCAGGCCTGGAGACTATTATTCACACTTTTCGGCCCCCTCATTCGGGACTCGGAACCTGCCTCCGCAGTTCCAAGCTCACAAACATTTTTCACACTTATCGTTGTGCAAAATACGGGACCGAAAATCGCCGCGCTATCAGCCCGGCTCCATCTGAATATCGGCTGCTACCAGCCGCAACTTTTCACGCTCCGAGCCGAAGGATTGAGCCATCGAGCGACCGCAACCTGACGTTCTCCCAAACGACCCATTCACACTTTTGTTCGTAAGCGCGACGCCGATCTCCTTCTGCCATTTCTGGTCTGAAGCCAGCATTCTCCGCGCACACGTGCATCGGAGGTGTTGGATTTGGAGAGAGACGGCTCGATGGGTGTTGGAGCTTCGCGGCTGGAAGTGATCGATGGGCCGAGTGGTCGGCGGCAGCGCACAAAAGCCGAGCGAGCGCGGATCGCGGTGGAGAGCATGATCCCCGGTGTGACGGTCGCTGATGTGGCGCGCAAGCATGGAACGACGCGCTGGCAGATATACGATTGGCGCAAGCAGATACGCAAAGGTAATCTGGCGGCGCCCGAGAGCGTGGCGACCCTGCCTGTCTTCGCGGAACTGGTTGTTGTGACAGTTCGGCTGCGGCGCCGGCTGCGGTCGCCCGGTCGGATATTGAGATCGTCGTTGGCGATGTCGTGATCCGGGCGGGTTCTGGCGCCGATGAGGGGCAGCTGACGCGGGCGATCCGCGCGGTACGGGCTGCAGCATCGTGATGTTCGGTCATGGCGGGCCGGTGAAGGTCTTCGTGGCGACCCGGCCGGTGGACTTCCGCAAGGGCATCGATGGCCTGGCGCTGGCGGTGCAGGAGATGTTCGGGATGGACCCGTTCTGCGGAGCCGCCTTCGTCTGCCGGGCGAAGCGGGCGGATCGGATCAAGCTCTTGATCTGGGATCAGACCGGGATGGTAGACGCCGGCTCCGTCCGTGCCGATGCTGTCCGGGGCCAGCAGGGTGCATTCCTTCAGCGCCTTGCGGGAAAGCGTTCGGCCGCAGCAATAT
This sequence comes from Camelimonas sp. FR25, assembly GCF_059740505.1. Classification (NCBI taxonomy): domain Bacteria; kingdom Pseudomonadati; phylum Pseudomonadota; class Alphaproteobacteria; order Hyphomicrobiales; family Chelatococcaceae; genus Camelimonas; species Camelimonas sp. FR25. The sequence continues at coordinate 5,613 of NZ_JCAWFG010000029.1, forward strand.
CCCGATTGGCTATCAGCGGGAAATCAACTGACGTCCCGTGCTTGCCAACGGCGCGGTAGAGATACCGCCATTCGCCACGGACCTTGATGCACGTCTCGTCCATACGGATTGATCCGCAATGGGGCTTGCGGAACTGGCGCAGGCGTTTCTCGATCATCGGCGCGTAGGCCAGAACCCAGCGATTTATCGTGGCGTGGTCGACATCGAAGCCGCGCTCGGCGAACAGGCTTTCGAGGTCGCCGTAGCTGAGCGGATAGCGCAGATACCGTGTCACCGCCTGAATGATCAGCGCCGCCTTGAAATGGCGATCCTTGAAGTCGTCCCAGGCACAACGTTTGATCTTTTCGGCGAGGGTGTTCAGGCTCCTGGCATCGGTCTCCGGCGCCATCATTTTCGCCCCGCTACCCACAACTCCGCGTTAGCGCCAAAAAACTTTGCGACAGACCCGTCAGGGGCGCCGGATAAGGCAATCACTTTTCAGCCTCGCCCTCGCAGTGTGGACCCGCGTCAGCCTCTACATCACCTGGGCACTCCCACACCAAGTCGGCGTCAGTGTAAGGCGTAAAATTCTGATCGGCCTCATTGGGCGGCACGAAAAAATCGTTGAATCCATCGTATGATGGAATCACGTCCCTCAGTGTGTTCGGACGCTCGGCCTTTGGCGATTTCGCATTCACGGCGCTGCTCCCATGGTGGGGTGGGGTCAGGAGGCATATTATGCGCACCAGGGATCCACTGGTAGAGGCGCTAGCACGCAATGCAGTGCACCGGGCCGAGGTCGCCGCCGTGTCGGGGCCCATGCTCAGCGAGCATGACGCCGCGCGCCTGATAGGCATCACCCCTCGCGAGCTCTCAAAAATCCGTCGCAGGCACGAGGTGGTCGCGGTCCGGCGTAATGCGAGGTGGGGTGTACCCTGGTATACAAATTTCGGACGGTCGTCTTGTGCCGGGTCTCGAGCAGATGCTCCCCATGATGGCGGCCCACGGGCCGTGGGTCATGCTGGATGCACTCACTGCCCCTGACAGTGCACTGGGTGGGCTGTCGGCTATTTAGGCGCTGCGTCGCGGTATGGTGGACGAGGTGGTGCGGGTGACACTGATCGGTCTAGGGGACGGGTACGCATGACAAGCGACGCACACAGGGACGCGCTGCCGCCCGAGGTGATCGCGCTCGCCAACGAGCTTTTCAGGGGGCGTGGCAGCAGTTGGATCGACGAGGTGATCTCCACGACCGGCCTCTCGTGGGAGCAGGAGGAGCACCGCCTGGGATTCTGGCTGTCCTGCTAGAGCGCCTGGTATCCACCCGGATCAATCATATCAACATGGCGCCCAGTGTGATTCAGTGATGATAAACACTGAGACACAAACGGAGGCGGTCGTCCCTATCTTCGACAAAAATGATTTTGCAGGGGTACCGAGCCGGCGGCTCTACTGGGCCCACAAGGCGTTTGAGGCCGCGCTCGACCACGCGGTCGGCGAGCGCGTGCGAGCAGATGGAGCCCTGGCTGCCGACCTCTGGTCCTCGCTCGCTGACACTGTCTGGACAGGGCCTGGTGGGGAGACCGTCACCTACTCCTACCGCGAGGCTGCGCGCGTAGTGGCGTGGGTCCGGGAGGATGGCGACGATATGGTGTGGTACTGCATCGCCGAGCCGGCCGTGATCGCCCCGTGGATCGCCACCGCCATGGCGAGAAGTGGGTGGATCCCGCGCCCTCGACAATCACCCTAAAAACGAACAAAACGGATGGCAACCGCAGTGACTTACGGCAATCTGGCGACTGAAGAACAAGGAGCGCAGCATGAGCATCTTGCTCTCCCCGATCGTCATCGCCGCCACCGCCATCTAGACCGTAGGCCCTCTTATGTCCGACACATCCGCAGGCAGCGTCGTCGCATCTGGCACTGCCCGAGCTTGAGCGAGCGTTTTGGTAATCGTCATCGCATGGGCTGCCTATCTGGTGAGCCTGCCCTTCGTCTTGAAACACAGTCCGTGGTTCCACCGAATGCGTCGAAGTGGCAACGCCTTATGATTCCAGACGTTCGAGAAACGATCTAAACTGGTGAATGGCCTCTTTTTATTGGGGTGTTTATACTTTGCGGTTGGCCCGCCCCAGCTGGGGGGCGCACGCAACTGCGCCATGTTTGACCGGTGTTTTTCGTATGAAGCAGAACAGACCTGTGTAATTTAACGCAGGATCTGCTCACGAACACATGCATGAAGGGCCACGATGCCACACCAAGCTCAACCGCAGGATCTTGTGACCTACACGGCCGAAATCGTCGCCGCGTATATCGCCAATAACCAGGCAGACGTCAGTATTATCGGCGATCTGATCAACAGCGTTCACGGGTCGCTCGTCAGACTGGGCGCTGGCGAACCGGAGCCGGTGGCAAAGCCGCTGAAGCCCGCCGTGCCGATCAAACACTCCGTGACCCCCGACTACATCATCTGTCTGGAAGACGGAAAGAAGTTCAAGTCGCTCCGGCGTCACCTGCGCGCGTCGTACGGGCTGAGCCCTGAGGAATACCGGGCCAGGTGGGGCCTGCCGGCAGATTATCCGATGACCTCCCCGAACTGTGCCGCAGCCCGCTCCGCCCTCGCCACCTCAAGTGGCTTCGGCAACAAGGGTCGCTCGCGAGATGCCTCCGCGGTCGAGGCCCCATAGGGGGGCACAGCTTCTGCTACCGGCAGCCCCAAGCGCGGAGCGGCTAAAGCGCCCGGGTGAGAGCGGCGGGATCTGGGTATGGAGCGCCTCACGGGTTGCGCTGCCAGTCTGGCCGCAAGGAGCGCTTCACCTGGCAA
>NZ_JCAWFG010000003.1:0-29360 GCF_059740505.1 Camelimonas sp. FR25
AAATGATGAATTGCACACGCGACATGGGTGCAGCGACAAATAGATCTGCGCGTCAGCTTGCGCGGGCCATCTCAATTCACGCAAGCAAATGTGTGGCCTACAGCTATAAATGCCGATAACAACCTGCGCCGCCGCCACTGCAGACCAATACAGCCAATCAATCGCGCGACAGCTACTTGAACCTGCCAGCAATCAGGTTTGCCCAACATATACATTGTTATAAATTTGGTCAGCTGACTAATTATTTCATGACTACTATAAACCGTAAACTGAACTGTTGCCTGACGCACGAATTGGCAGTATCAAATAAAAATTGGCGACGTGACGCCCGATACAACCGCACCCAGCCCGTGGCTACTGGCGGTACGGATTGAACTTATTGATGAGGCGGAGAACATTATGTCTCAGAACGGTAGCAACCCTGACCTCGTCAGCCTGACAGCCAGGATCGTGTCTGCCTATACTCAGAATAACACAGTCAATCACAGCGAAGTGACCGACATTATTGGATCAATCCACCGATCCTTGCAGAATTTATCTGAGAAGCCAGCCGAAATCACGGAAGCGCCCAAGCCGGCTGTGCCAGTGCGTCAGTCGATCACGCCCGATTACATTGTCTGTCTCGAGGATGGCAAGAAGTTCAAAATCATGAAGCGCCATCTGACCACAGTCTATGGGATGACGCCGGCTGAATATCGTCGCAAATGGAACCTGCCGCCGGACTACCCGATGGTGGCACCGAACTACGCGCAGTCACGATCCGATTACGCACGAGAGCGCCAGAAGCAATCGGTCGCCCTGCACAGCCTGAAGCCGGGCGCACGGGCCAAGGGGCGCGTTATGGCGCAACGCACCAAATTGCCGGTGGTCGTCAAGCCTGCCTGAACAGGGCGGCGTGCAACGCCACAAGACAAAGACGGGCAAGCCAGCGCCAGATTGGGCTTGCCGCCATATCGAGAGCGATGATCCGGCTCACGCAATGTGGTGCGGGACGGGTCGCGCCTTAACGAAACGCAATGGCGCCGGGGCGTCGGGCTTATGCGCCATGCAGCGCCATCCTGGTCGCGCTGTACGGTGTAGCGCTGTACGGTGCAATCGCTGCTGGCAAGGCTGGCAGCGGGCGATTGGGCGAGTCGCATAGCGGCAGGGCCTCGCAGACACGGGCGACGCCCGCGGGCGCGGATAACAGGCGTGACGTGATCGCTTGGGAGCCTGGCGTGATCGCCTGGGGGGCCTTGGCGTAATCACCTGGTGGCCCGACGGGTCGCATCACGTTTGGCTGGCTGATGTCGAGCCGCTCCATGCGCTTGGGCACGGGGGCGTGGCAAACGCCCAGGCGACGGCCTCGACCGACCGGCTGTTGCGCAAGCCTTTGCCTGACGCCGATCAGGCTTTGACGCGTTTCATGCGCGGCCGCCCCAGAAAATCATCGCCTCGTCGTGGCCCGCAGCCACGGACAGGGGGGGCGCAGACGTTTTCCTGATCGTCCAGCAAGCAGCGTGGCGTCTTTGCCGTCGATCCAGCTGTCAACCTGCGACGTTGTTTTCTCACCCTCGCGACATTCTGGCGATGGCGCCACCGCCCGCTCTGCGGACTGGCTGGCTGCGCTGGCCCTGCCCTCACGGCTGCGCCTTGCAGTCCATGCCCTGGTCGCGCCAACGCCATGCAATCCCCGGCTGGCATAGCGGCGCAGGCTGGGGTAGTGCATTGGGTCGGTGAGGAGACGTGCATGGCCGAAGACGCGACCTTTGAAAAAGTATTCGACGCTCCAGCTGGCGTCGTCATGGAACTCAGCCCGCTGGTCCGGCGCATCGTCGTCGACAATCCGGGTCCCTACACCTTCCGTGGCACGAATACTTACATCGTCGGCCGTGGACGCGTCGCCGTCATCGACCCAGGCCCCGTCGACGACGCCCATCTGCAGGCGATTCTCGCCGCCACCGCCGGCGAGACCATCACCGACGTGGTCATCACCCACACCCATCGTGATCATTCGCCCGGCGCTGCGCCGCTGGTCGCCGCCACCGGGGCGCGCCTCGTCGGGTGTGGCCCGCACCGCCCGTCGCGGCCGCTGGCCGAGGGCGAGACCTCCAGCATGGATTCGAGTTCGGATCTCGACTACGCGCCCGATTTGATCATGGCCGAGGGCGACGCCATAACTGGTCCCGGCTGGACCCTGGTCGCCATCGAGACCCCTGGCCATTGCCTCAATCACCTTGCCTTCGCCTTACCGGAGGAGAATGGCCTGTTCTCGGGCGATCACGTCATGGGCTGGTCAACCACCATCGTGGCGCCGCCCGACGGCTCAATGTCAGATTACATGGCGTCGCTGGAGAAGCTGCGCGGGCGCGATGACGCCATCTATTGGCCCGGCCATGGCGCGCCGATTCCTGAGCCGCAGCGGCTGGTGCGCGGCCTTCTGGTGCATCGCCGCCAGCGCGAGAACGCCATCATGGCGCGGATCAACGACGGAGATGAAACCGTCGACCAGATCGTGCCGCGCCTCTATGAGGGGCTCGCCGCCGAACTCGTCGGCGCCGCCGGCCTGTCGGTGTTCGCCCATCTCGAAGATCTGGTGAACCAGGGCCGCATCGTCACCGACGGCGCCCCGCGCCTCAAGGGCCGCTACCGCCCGGCCTGAGCAACCATCCAAGGTGGGCTGCGCACTGTCGCAAGGCGCGCCCCTTTGATGCGCAGCTATACATATGCCCTGGCTGCGCGCCTGCTTTGCCAGCCAGCGCATTTTCTGACGCAAATGCGACCGCGAGGCCGTAGCGCAAACCTGCCCTGCCCAGCCCCCGCGCCTCATGCCCATCAGGTTGCGCTAGGGCTCGCTCTCCTGCACCGCCTCATGCAAATCGAGGATGCGTTGCAGGCCGGCGCGCGGATTGATCTCGCCATAGGTCGAGGCGACCTGAACATCGAGCTGCGCGCCGTCCGCCGTGGGGCGCACGCGGATACACAGATCCTGCGGAAATCTGACGATCTGACTATGCGCCATGGCGGCGAATTGCGCGCCGCCGCCGGCGCTGGCGGTGACCGCGCCCATGCTCCAGCCGAGCGAACGCACCGCCGCCTCAACCGCCGCCACCGCTTTGGCCGGCGGCATGTCGATAAACAGCGGCAGCGCCTGCAGCTGGCTGGCTTCCTGTAAATGCTGCTGACTCGCCAGGCGCTCGCGCCACGGCGCCCACACCACCGGCGTCGCGACATTGCTGCTTGCGGAGCATTGCGGCGGGTCCGACCAGTCGGTTGACAGTACGTGCAGACCTGGGGCCTGGCTCATCTGCAGCGCGACAGCAGCAGGCCAGCCCAGCGTCGCCAACGCCAGCACGAGGCCAGCGAAACTCCTGCCGCCGCCTTTGTCGCCGTTGCGCCAGACGCTGACCAGGCCGGTGATGGCGCATACAAGGGCCAACGCCGAGATCAGCCAGCCAGCGCCGATCACCGCCAGCACAGCCTGCGGATCAACCGCGCCGCGACGGGCGACGATGACCCCGCCCAGCGCCACAAACAGACCAAACCACGCCAGCCCCAGCCCCCAGCGACCGGCGCGGGTCGTCGTCTCGACGTATCGCACCCGCCTCACTTCGTCATTCCCCCTGCTCTGCTCGCGCCTGTCCGCGCCTGCGCCCGTCCCGTCGCAACCGGCAGGACGCAGCGCCCGACATGCCGCGCCATGACCCTTGCCGCATGTATGTCGCGACCATTGTCGCGCGCAATGGCGCCGACGTCAGCCCGCATTCTGCGCGCCGGCCCGCCCGGACACACAAAAGCCGCCAGTCGCCCGGCGGCCCTGATGACGATGTGAGCGGGCGCTCGTATGCGCCCAGGCGGTTACGCCGTCGGCAGGCGGTAGTCGCCGAACTGCTGGCGCAGCTCCATCTTCTGGATCTTGCCCGTGGCGGTGTGCGGGATCTCGTCGACGAACACCACGTCGTCCGGCATCCACCATTTGGCGATCTTGCCGTCCATATAGGCCAGAATGTCAGCCTTCTCCGGCGTGCGGCCTGGCTTGCGCACAATCACCAGCAGCGGCCGCTCGTCCCATTTCGGATGGGTGATGCCGATCACCGCCGCCTCGGCCACATCCGGATGGCCAACCGCGAGGTTCTCAATGTCGATCGAGGAAATCCACTCGCCGCCCGACTTGATCACATCCTTGGCGCGATCGGTGATCTGCATGGCGCCATAGGGGTCGATGGTGGCCACGTCGCCGGTGTCGAAGAAGCCCTCGTCGTCGAGAATCTCGCCGCCTTCATTGCGGAAATAGGCCTTGGCCACCGCCGGACCGCGGGTCATCAGCCGGCCAAAGGTCTTGCCGTCCCACGGCAGCTTCTGGCCGTCGTCGCCGACGATCTTCATCTCGACGCCGAACGGGGCCGAGCCCTGCTTGACCTTGACGTCGAGCATCTGCTCGTCGGTCAGCGCGCCATAATCCGGCTTGACCACGCCGATCGAGCCAATCGGGCTCATCTCGGTCATGCCCCAGGCGTGACGCACCGAGACGCCGTAGTTCTTCTCGAACTTCTCGATCATCGACTTCGGGCAGGCCGAACCGCCGATCACCACCCGCTCCAGCGTCGACAGCTTCAGGTCGCCCGCTTCCATATATTGCAGCAGCATCAGCCAGACGGTCGGCACGGCGGCGGTCAGGGTCACCTTGCCATATTCGAGGATCTCATAGATGGACTGGCCGTCCATCTTCATGCCGGGCATCACCATCTTGGCGCCGGACATCGGGCCCGAGAAGGCCAGCGACCAGCTGTTGGCGTGGAACATCGGCACGATCGGCAGCACCGAATCGTTGCACGACAGGCCAATGGCGTCCGGCGCCATGCACATGATGCCGTGCAGCACATTGGAACGGTGCGAATAGACCACGCCCTTGGGGTTGCCGGTGGTGCCCGAGGTGTAGCACATGCCGGCGGCGGCGTTCTCATCCACCGTCACCCACGCGAAATCGCCATCGACCTCATTGATCCAGTCCTCATAGGCCACCGCGCCCTTCAGCGTGGTCTGCGGCATATGGGCGGCGTCGGTCAGCACCACATATTTCTGGATCGTCGGCAGGCGGTCCTGAAGTTTCTCGATCAGCCCGACGAAGTTGAGGTCGAGGAACATCAGCCGGTCTTCGGCGTGATTGGCGATATAGACGATCTGGTCTTCAAACAGGCGCGGATTGAGCGTGTGATACACGGCGCCGATGCCGGTAATGCCATACCACACTTCCATGTGCCGCCAGGTGTTCCACGCCAGCGTGGCGACACGGTCGCCCACGGAAATGCCTTCCTTCGCCAGACGCTGCGCCACCTTGAGCGAGCGGGTGCGGATGTCGGCATAGGTCGTCGTGTGGAACGGTCCTTCGACAGACCGGGTGACGACTTCGCGGGCGCCATGCTGCAACGCCGCATGATCGATAATGCGGTGAATCAACAGCGGCCAATCCTGCATCAAACCCAGCACGTCTGATCTCCTGTCCGTTCAGGACCGCGCCTGTGCGCCGGGCCCTTTGGTCGCGCCACCCCCCACCTGAGGGGCGTAAACCCCGATAAAGAATGAAATTTATCGTCGAGACAACTGTTACGTTGGCGACCAAAGCGTGACCCGTGACAATGACGCGAGGCGATGGTTTATAGCTGAACCGAATGCGCCCCCTGAACGCGCGCATGATTGTGGGCGTGCGGCGGCTCCGGGCGTCGGGTGGGCGCCCTGAGGTTAGCTGCCCAACTGGCGCGCGCATTGCCGCAGATTACGGCGGCGAACGGCTGGACAGGACGAGGCGAGCACGTGAGCAGCAGCGACAGCCCCGAATCATCGCCGCCGCGCCCGGCCAACGCTGGAACCGACGCGGACATGGACGCCAACCTGGACGCGACGCCTGTGGATGTCATGAAGGTGTGGCTGCGGTTTGTGCGGCTGAACCGGCGCATCTACGGCCTCGTCACCGCAGAACTGCGCGACATCGACCTGTCGGTGCCGCAGTTCGACGTGCTCTCCACCCTGTCGGAGCATGAGGGGCTGAGCCAGCAGGAGCTGGCCGACCGGCTTTATGTGACCAAAGGCAATGTCTCAGGCCTCGTCGACCGCCTGGTGCGCAACGCCCTGGTCGAGCGGCGCGCCCTCGTCGGCGACCGCCGCAGCCACGCGCTGCATCTGACCCAGGAGGGCCACGCCATCGTGCAGCGCGGCCTCGCCATCCAGCGCGCCTATGTGCAGCGCACCCTGGGCACGCTCACCGCCGCCGACATTGCGGCGCTCGACCGCATCCAGCGTCTGTGGCGCGCCTCGCTCGACGCGGGCTGAGACGCGACCAGCGCATCACCCTCGCCCCGTCCGCGCCTGGCCCAGGCTCAGTTGCCGCCGCGCCCCCTGAATACGAACGAACTGCTGTCATCGAAGCTGAAGCCGCCGCGGGCCCGGCCATCGTCGCGAATGGCGCTGGAGGGCGGGCGATACTGGCCGTGATCGTAGCTGCCATAGCCATTGACCTGGGGCGCGATGTGGTCGCTGCGCCCTGGGCGGCTGTCGAAAGCCCCCGAGGGAACGCTGTATTTGTCGCGGGCCTCCGCCTGGTAGGTGCACAGGGCCAACAGACCGCCACAGGCCACGCCGCTCACAATCGCAGTCTTGATCACCCAGTTCATGACGTCCTCCTGCAACTTCGGCTATTCCGCCGTTCCGTTCAGGGCGGGAGGGTCCCTCCCGTCTCAGATGACCTTGCGCTCTGGCTGAACCGGCGGATGTGCCGCAACGCACCCGCGCTGCGTCCACGAGGCGGCGCGCCAGATCCGCAACGTCATGGCAGGGAGACTTAAGCCGCCGCGCCGACAGCCGCCGCCCCGGCGGCGCTGCCCGCCGCGGCGTCGGCCACAGGCTTCGCCGGCCTGCGCATTGCGCCAGCCGGTCATCAGGCTAACAATTGTCCGCAGCACCCGTGGCGACCCGTTCGCCGCGCCAGATCCGCGCGCCCTGCGCCCTCGCCGCCAAGGACATCGCCATGAAGCCCGATATGTCGCTGCTGACCAAATCCGCTGCCCAACAGCTGGCGGCGTTGAACCAGGGGCTAGTCAGCGCCGAGCAATTGCTCGACATGGCGCTTGAACGGCTCGCGACGGTCAATCCCCAGCTCAACGCTGTGGTGGCGCTCGACGTGGAGGGCGCCCGCGCCGCCGCGCGCGCCAGCGACGCCCGCCGCGCCGCCGGCCAGGCGCTGCCGCTCGACGGTCTGCCGATCACCATCAAGGATTCCTATGCGGTGAAGGGCATGCCCGCCACCGCTGGCGCGCCGGCGCTGAAGGACTACACCCCGCCAGAGGACGCCGCGGTCGTCGCCCGCCTGCGCCAGGCCGGCGCGGTGATCTATGGCAAGACCAATGTGCCAGCCTTCACCAGCGACTGGCAGTCATTCAACGCTGTCTATGGAACGACCAACAATCCGTGGGACGTGACGCGCAGCCCTGGCGGCTCCTCGGGCGGCGCGGCGGCGGCGGTGGCCACCGGCATGGCGGCGTTTGAATGGGGCTCGGACATTGGCGGCTCGATCCGCTGGCCGGCGCATTGCTGCGGCCTGTTCGGCCACAAATCCACCTGGGACCTGACGCCGATGCGCGGTCACATTCCGCCCGCCCCTGGCACGGAGAATCACAACCCCGACCTTGGCGTCGGCGGGCCCATCGCCCGTTCGGCCGCTGACCTTGATCTGGTGCTGGCGCTGACCGCCGGTTCAGCTGCGCCAGACGGCGCGCTCGCCCGGCTGGAGCCGCCGCGTCGCACCTCGCCGCAGGGCCTGCGCGTCGCCGTGTGGCGCAATGAGCCGCAGGCGCCGGTTTCGGCTGAAGTCGACGCCGCCGTCGCCACCGCCGCCCGCAGCCTCGCCGAGGCCGGGGCGCTGGTCAGCGACAGCGCTCGTCCGGACGTGGATTTCTTCGAGGCGTTTGAAGTCTATGCGCTGATGAACCATGCCATCGCCCTCGCCGCCGTGCCGGAGAAGGTGCGGCAGCGCCTCGCCGACAACGCCGCCAATTTTGCCCCCGACGACCACAGCCACCAGGCGCAACAGTGCCGCGCCGCCGGCCTCGGCGCCGCCGACTGGCAAGCGCTGGTCGCCCGGCGCGAGACCATCAAGCGGGCGTGGGAGCGGTTCTTCGCCGATTACGACGTGGTGCTGGCCCCACCGGCCACGGTGACCGCCATCCCGCACGACCATGGCAAGGACGTGCATGGCCGCCGCCTCGACCTGGGCGACGGCGTGGTCGCGCCCTATTTCGACCTGCTGCACTGGGCCGCGCCAGCCACCGTGGCGCATCTGCCGGCGACCGTGGCCCCGGTGCCCCAGCCCGCAGGCGCGCTGCCAGCGGGCGTGCAGATCATCGGCCCGGAGGGCGGTGATCGCACCACCATCGCCGTCGCCGCCATGCTGGAGAAGATCTATGGCGGCTTCGTCGCGCCGCCGATGGCCCAATAATCGGGCGCAAAATCGGGCGCAAAAAAACCATGGCTGGTGGGGTCGCCGCGCGTGATCCGCCAGCCCGCCGTCAGGCCAGCCGCCAGCGCAGCCCCCTGCAGCAGCGGCTGGCCAGCGCCGCCTGCAGCGTGCACACTCGCCAGCACGTCATGCGGGCAAGGCCAATGCAGCGCGCCCGCCACATGGAAGAAGCGCATGCTCGACAATTACGCCGCCCGCGATCTGGCCGCCGTCGCCCATCCCTACACCAATCTGGCGACGCTGCCTGACCTTGGGCCCTGCATCATCGAGCGTGGCGAAGGCGTCTATGTCTACGACAATCATGGCCGGCCATTTCTGGAAGGGATGTCGGGCCTGTGGTGCGCCGCGCTCGGCTTCAGCAACGCCGAACTGGTGGAGGCGGCGCGCGAGCAGATGGCGCGTCTGCCGTTCAACCATCTGTTCGCCGGGCGCAGCCATGACCCGGCCATCGCTTTGGCCGAGAAGCTGAAGGACATTGCGCCAGTCCCGATTTCGCGGGTGTTCTTCTGCAATTCCGGGTCCGAGGCCAATGACACCCAGATCAAGCTGATCTGGTACATGAACAATGTGCTGGGCCGGCCGCAGAAGAAGAAGATCATCGCCCGCTAGCGCGGCTATCATGGCGTCACCATCGCCAGCGCCTCGCTGACCGGCCTGCCCGGCAACCATGCCGATTTTGATCTGCCGATCGCCGGCATCCTGCACGCCGGCTGCCCTCATCATTATCGCTATGGCATGGACGGAGAGAGCGAGGAGGCCTTCGCCGATCGCCTCGCCCAGGAGCTGGAGGAGATGATCCAGCGCGAGGGGCCCGACACGGTGGCCGCCTTCATCGCCGAGCCAGTGATGGGCGCCGGCGGCGTCATCGTGCCGCCCGAGAGCTATTTCCCCAAGGTCCAGGCGGTGCTCGATCGCCATGACGTCATGCTGATCGCCGATGAGGTGATCTGCGGCTTCGGCCGGCTCGGCCATATGTTCGGGGGCGAGGCGCTGGGCATGCGGCCAGACGCCATCTCGGTCGCCAAGGCGCTGTCATCCGCCTATATGCCGATCTCCGCCGTGCTGATCCCGGAGCGCATGTATGAGGCGATGGTGGAAGGCAGCCGGCGCAACGCCGCGCTGTTCCATGGCTTCACCTATAGCGGCCATCCGGTGGCGGCGGCGGTGGCGCTGAAGACCATCGAGATCTATGAGCGCGACAACATCATCGGCCATGTCCGCAAGGTCAGCGAGCTGTTCCAGCGCCGTTTGCGCGATCTGGCGGCGCACCAGCTGGTGGGCGAGGCGCGTGGGCTCGGGCTGATCGGCGGCCTCGAACTGGTGGCGGACAAGGCCAGCCGCGCCCCCTTCCCTACCAGCGCCGGCGTCGGCGCCATGTGCTCGCGCTATGCGCTTGAAGAAGGGCTGATCACCCGCAACCTCGGCGATGTGATGGCGCTGTGCCCGCCGCTGATCATCTCCAGCTCGGAGATCGACCTTCTGGTCGAGCGACTGACCATCGCCCTCGACCGCACCGCCGCCTGGGTCAACGCCAACCGGCCAGGCTGACGCCAGAACCCGATGAGCATGACAGATCGGGTTCGGGTAATGCCCGTGCGGCGCCTGAGCATTTCAGGATGCGGATGCGTCAGCATCTTCGCATCCTTAAATGAGAGCCTGGGACAGCCGGCGGCGTTGCAAGCTCAGGTCGGGCTGGTCAGGCGCTCCCGTCGCGGCGCTTCTGCATCAGCGCCGTCAGCTCGGCGTCGGCTTCCTTCGGCAATTGCACCTCGACGGTGACGATCAGATCACCGCGTTCATCGCCCTTGCCGGTGGGGAACCCCTTGCCGCGCAAACGCAGGCTGCGGCCGCTATTGGTCATCGGCGGGATCGACATCTGCACCTCGCCCTCCAGCGTCTGCACCCGCACCTTGCCGCCGAGCACCGCATCTTCCAGCGCCACCGGCAGGCGGGCGCGCAGCGTGTCGCCGTCGAGCTCAAACTGCTCATCCTTGCGCACCCGCACCGTCAACAGCACGTCGCCGGTTTCGCCGCCGAACGGGCTTGGTTCGCCCTGGCCGCGCAGGCGCATCACCTTGCCGTCACGGATGCCGGCGGGAATGGTCATGTTGACGTCACGGCCGCTCGGCAGGTGCAGGCGCTTCTGTCCGCCTTGCGCCGCCTCGCGCAGGCTGACGGCGATCTCCGCCTCGATGTCCTGTCCACGCGGCGGCGCGCGCCGCCCACGCCCGCGCCCGCCCATTGAGTCACGAAACGCGCCGCCAAAAATATCGCCGGCGTCGAAGCCAAAGCCCTCAAAGCCTTGACCGCCGCCGCCGAAACCGCCCTGAAAGCCGCCGCGACCGCCGCCAAAGCCCTCAAAGCCCTGGAACTTTGGCTTGCCCTCGGCGTCGATTTCGCCGCGGTCATACTGGCCACGCTTGTCCTTGTCGCCGACGATCTCATAGGCGGAGTTAATCTCGGCGAAGCGTTCCTTGGCGTTCGGATCCTTGCTGTGGTCCGGATGCCAGGTCTTCGCCGCCTTGCGGAACGCCTTTTTGACGTCGGCTTCGCTGGCGTCCTTCGCTACACCGAGAACCTGATACGGATCACGCATTACCTGTCTGCTCCTGTGCCCCCTTGGGCGTGCATATCTGGCGCGAGCGCGCCGCCCGCCGTCAACCTGTTATCGGGCGGCGACAGCGGTCGCCGCAAGCTGGGTCAGGTCGCCTGACCTGGCGCGCGCCCGTGCACGGTAAACTGGTCAGCCAACAGCCTCGCCCCTGCCCCAACCTGCAGGGCGCTGCAAGTTGCATGGCCACACGCCGCAACCTCGCCAGGACACGCCGTCAGCGCTACCCCTGCATATGGTCAACTGTTGCGGATTTGCAACTATGATTTTGACGAAGTTGCGGCGGCCCGCGCCGCGCGTATCGTGCGCCAGGCGGGCCAGTCTGGCCCGCGACCACCCTGCGGAGGCGCGATCAGCCGAACAGGGTGAAAAAGGACCATCTTTCAGTCCGCAGTCATGGGCAGACGTGAGACGGCGATGCGTCGAAGCGGTCCGTGCTGCTCACAGCGCAGAGGCTTTTAGCTGGCGCTCGCGCTGTCGGCGATGCGCCAGTCGTCGCCGGGGGCCCGGCAGGCTGTGCCGCGCCGCGTCACGCTGGTCCCCTTGATCGTCACCTCGGCCTCCCAGCCCCGGCACACCTCACCCGCCCGCGCGTAAGGCAGGCCAGCAGCCCGGAACGCGCCGCCATGGCCGGTGTCGGCATTATCCCATGTCGTGCGTTCGCCATTGCCGAGCGGATCGAGCGCCACCGCCATGGCGTTGCTGGCGCGGCGCCAGTCCTCTTCCGTCAGGCTGACGCCCAGTGGCGAGCGTGGCTCTGCAGCTTTCGGCGCCGGCGTGATCGAGCCCGTCACCAACTCGTCGCCGCCCAGAGGCTTGATCGGAATGCTGAAGCCGCAACCGGCTAACGCAAGGGCAAGGCAAAGGGTCGCGGCGCAAAACGCCGGCCGCGCGGCCTGGGGAGCTTCGCGAAGCGCCATCGCGCGCTTATAAAACGCCTGAGAGGGCGTCTGGCAGCTGTTCGGCGCGGAAGACGGCAACGTGTGGTCTCCATGGGTTGCGAGCAAAGGGAGTTTGGCCTTGGAACCGTTAATTACCGGTGACTTCACCACCGCGATCGAGCCATTCACACTATTTGGTGAATGGATGGCAGACGCCGTCGCCGCCGAGATCAACGACCCCAACGCCATGACCCTGGCCACCGTCGACCCGGATGGCCTGCCCAACGCCCGCGTCGTGCTGCTCAAGGGCGTCGACGCCCAGGGCTTCAGCTTCTTCACCAACACCCGCAGCGCCAAGGGACAGGAGCTTGATGGCGCCGGCAAGGCGGCGATTGTGTTTCACTGGAAGTCGCTGCGCCGCCAGGTGCGGGCGCGTGGCCTGATCACCCGGGTCAGCGACGCGGAGGCGGACGCTTATTACGACAGCCGGCCGCTTGGCAGCCGCATCGGCGCCTGGGCCAGCAAGCAGTCGCAGCCGCTGGAATCGCGCGAGGAACTGACGGCGCGCGTCGCCGCCGTTGAGGCGCGCTATCCCGATGGCGCGCCGCCGCCGCGCCCACCGCACTGGACCGGCTATCGCCTTGTGCCGCTGGCCATCGAATTCTGGCACGACCGGCCCTATCGCCTGCACGACCGGGTGGTGTTCACCCGCCCCGACGCGGCGACGGCATGGAGCCGCCAGCGCCTGTTCCCCTGAGGGCGGCGCTCTGAGGCGGACGCGCCCGCGTATTTCCAACCACCCAGGCAGGGAGGCGACCTTGTCCGAAAGCTCCAG
The DNA here is from genome assembly GCF_059740505.1 of Camelimonas sp. FR25. Taxonomy (NCBI): domain Bacteria; kingdom Pseudomonadati; phylum Pseudomonadota; class Alphaproteobacteria; order Hyphomicrobiales; family Chelatococcaceae; genus Camelimonas; species Camelimonas sp. FR25. Next base: position 12,816 of record NZ_JCAWFG010000003.1, read on the forward strand.
CGCCGACACGCACGTCGCCATTGCTGGCGAGGATCGCCGGGGGACGCCAGCGGATACGGCGCAGGCCCGCTCTTTGGTCGATGACGCCGACCGGCGGTTTCCAGCGCGCCCCTTTGTCGCCGCCAGTTGCCTCGTAGTGCGCGAGCAACGGATCTTGCTGGCCCAGCGGGCGGCGCCGCCGCTGGTGTGGAGCGCTCCTGGCGGCGTGGTCGAGGCGGGCGAAAGCCTGGAGGCGGCGGCGCTGCGCGAATTGCGCGAAGAAACTGGCGTGACGGCCGCCATCATTGGCCTCGCTGGCCATCTCGAGCACATCGCCTTCGAGCGCGGCGGCGCTGCGCCAGCCGACGCCAATGACCGCGTGTTGCGCCATTATGTTATCATGTGCTTCGCCGCCCACTGGGGCTGTGGCGATGGCCAGATCAGCGCCGAGGCGCCCGCGCTGGCCTGGGTGACGCCGCAACAGGCGGCGATGCTGTCGGCGACGCCTGGCCTGATCGGTTTGATGCACACGGCGCTGGCGATGGCGCAATGAGCGGGAGTATGCAGATGCGGCAGCGCCCCGAGGTCCGCCAAGCTGATGCGTCGACCGCCGTACAACCATCTGGCAGCCGTAGCGCGGCTGCGGATCAGGCGCCGCCAGGAAAGCCGTCAGGAAAACTGGCTTATGCAGCCGGGCTTGTAGCCCTGCTCACCCTGGCCATCGCCGCTGGCGCCCACCCGGCGCTGGCCCAGCCGCTACATGTCGCTTCCGCTACGCATACGCGCGTCTCTGGCCTCCTGCCTGGTGGCGACGCATTGTCCCGTGGCGGCTTCTGGCCTGAAGGCGCCGTGGCGCTGGCGCGGGCGACGCGCGGCGCATCCGGCGGCATTGACCAGAACATGGCGCGGCTGGCGGAGATCATGGGCGGGCTGGCGTGGCTCAGGCCATTGTGTGGCGCTGGCGACGCCGCCGCCTGGCGTGAGCGGGTCGCCGCGCTGATGGCCGCCGAATCGGCGACGCCAGAGCGGCGCGAGCGCATCGCCGGCGCCTATAACGCCGGCTACAAGGCCTACAGCTACACTTACAGGCGCTGCACCCCATCGGCGGAGCTGGCGATCCAGCGCTATCTCGCCGAGGGCGCCGAGCTGACGCGCAATCTGGCGGCGCGGGCCGCCCGCTAGCGTCCCACATGCTGGCGCACGCCGGGCGCGTCAGGCCACTCACCTGGCGCTGTCCACCAGACAGCCTCGCGCAGCGCGACCGCCCCGGGCCTGGCCGCCTCCTCGTCCCTGTTCCAGGGCATCGAGATCGCCCGATTGCTGGTTTTCCGGCGCAATCTTTGCAACCTGGCCCGGATGCCTTCGGCCTTGCCCCCAAAAAGTGGCCAAGGCGCCAAAACTTGCCCAAAACGCCGCCAAAATGTCACGGTTGCAGCGCAAGTGGGAAATTTACCCACAGCCAGCCCTATGTTAACTCTCTGGCAAGAACCTCATGGCGCAGCTTCCGGCAAAAGCTATTCTGTCGCCGCAATGCACATGCTCCGGCATTCAGGCGCGAGTGATGAACGACACACATTTTGATTATGACCACAGCGATGTCAGCGACGAAAAGCGGGCGGCGCTGACCTATCTGTCCGAAGCCTTTGCCGAAGCCCAGCTGGACGGGCTCGATGGCGATTGCGTGGCCCACGCCGCGCTGTTCACCGCCTTCCGCGAACTGGTGGGGGTCTATGGCGAGGAAGCCGTCGCCACCTTCGCCGAAAGCCTGCCCGCCCGTCTGCGCGACGGCGGCTTCTCCACCACGCGCCGTCACTGACGCCCTCGAGAGGCGCGTTGTCGCGACGCGCCACGATCACTCCGGCTAGCACAGCGTTCGCCCCCGGCCCGCGTTCAGGCGGCGGCGAGCGCCGCCCTCCTCCTATCACTCGCCGTCATGGCCGACCGGACAGGCGCAAGCCCCCTCTGTGCCTGAGCATTTCCTGATCTGTCAGACTTGACCGGACAGGCTGTCAGTCGGCTGAACGCAAGGCCACGCCATCATCGCCATCGTCGCGCCGCGACGCCAGCGTCCGCGCCACATGCTTGTGGGCCCTGGCGGCATGGGTCGCCGCGGACTCTGCCCGGCTTTTGCTGACGCAGTGCAAGGCCGCCGCCAGCGCCGGAATCGCCACGGGCCGGAAGGTCAAACTCCGCTCGCCATTGCGCAAGGCGCCATGGGGGCCGTGATGACCGTGCACCGCCTTGTGAGCCTGCGCCTGCTGGACGTGCTGCTTGTGCGCCATTGTACCTGACCCGCACCCAAATGAGCTGAACTGGACCGCGCGCCGTGTGTTAACGTTGCGCGCGCCGTCGACCTGCAGCCTGTCCGCCTCCTGCGGCGCAGACCAGTCGAGGCGACAACAAAGCCAGTCAACGGCGCCGAATATGGGGCGAATACTGGACGCAACCATGAAGTAGCGCCCACATGTGCGTGAGCGCACCAATGTAACGGCGGGCGCAGCGCCGCTCTACACGCCACATGGCGCTACAGCGTCACCTGGGTCCCCACCTCGACCACGCGCCCGGTGGGGATCTGGAAGAAGTCTGTAGCATCCGAGGCGTTGCGCGCGAGGAACACATACATTTTCGATTGCCACAGCCGCATGCGTGGGGTGGCGCCTATGCGCAGCGAGCGCCGCGACACGAAGAACGACGTCGACATGATGTCGAAGCGCCAGCCCTGACTGCGGGCGATGGCGAGGCCGCGCGGCACATTGGGGCTTTCGGCGTAGCCAAACGACATGATCACCCGGCTGAAGCCATCGCGGATTGGCTCGATGACCACCCGCTCGGCGTCCGGCACGCGCGGCCGGTCCTCGGTGACCACCGTCAGCATGACGTTCTTCTCGTGCAGCACCTTGTTGTGCTTCACGTTGTGCAGCAGCGCCGCCGGGGCGAAGTCGGGGTCTGAAGTCAGGAACACCGCCGTGCCGCGCACCCGGTGCGGATTGCTCTTGCCGAGGATGTCGACCAGTTCGTTGATCGGCATTTCCGCCTTGCGGGTCTTTTCCAGCACGATGCGGGTGCCGCGCCGCCACACCAGCATCAGCGTCATGATGATGCCGGCGACGATGATCGGGAACAGGCCGCCGTGCAGCGCCTTGAGCAAATTGGCCAGCAGGAAGGTGGCGTCGATGATCAGGAACGGCAGCATGATCAGCGCCGCCAGCCACATGGGCTTCTTCCAGCTCTTCCAGATCACGATGAAGGCGAGGATCGCCGTCACCACCATGGTGCCGGTCACCGCCACGCCATAGGCAGCGGCCAGATCGGAGGAGTTGCGGAACAGCGCCACCGCCAGCAGCACGCCGGCCAGCAGCAGGTAATTGATGCGCGGCAGATAGATTTGCCCGGCGTTGGTCTCCGACGTGTAACGGATCTCAAGGCGCGGAATCAGCCCGAGCTGGATGGCCTGGCGGCTGAGCGAGAAGGCGCCGGTGATCACGGCCTGGCCGGCGATGATGGTGGCCAGCGTCGCCATGATCACCATGGGCAGCAGCGCCCATTCAGGGAACAGCAAAAAGAACGGATTGGCCAGTTTCTCAGGATGGGCCAGCACCAGAGCGCCCTGCCCGAGATAATTCAGGGCCAGCGCCGGCAGCGCCATGAACCAGGTGAAGCGGATCGGGCCAGCGCCAAAATGGCCAAGGTCGGCGTAGAGCGCCTCGGCGCCAGTGACCGCGAGGAACACCGCGCCGAGAATGGCGAGGCTGATGGCGCCGTTGCGGACGATGAAATCAAAGGCGTAGCGCGGATCGAGCGCCCAGAACACGCCGAGATCGTCCTTGATGTGATAGAGCCCGCCCAGCGCCAGCAGGGTGAACCAGACGATCATCACCGGGCCGAACAATTTGGCCACGGTGGCGGTGCCCCGGCTCTGCACCAGGAACAAAACGGCGAGAATGGCGGTGGCGATTTGCGGCACGGCGTGATCGAGCGCCGGGGTGATGAGCTTGATGCCCTCGACCGCCGACAGCACGGAAATCGCCGGGGAAATTATGGCGTCGCCGTAAAACAGCGCCGCTCCCAGCATGCCGAGAAAGACGATGAAGCGGCTGTTGGCATGGCCAAGCGCCCGTTGCGCCAGGGCCATCAGGGACAGGATGCCGCCTTCGCCATTATTGTCGGCGCGCAGCAGGATGAAGACGTATTTGACCGTCACCACCAGCATCAGCGCCCACAGGATCAGCGACAGCACGCCGACCACCGATGCCCTGGCGTCGAGGCCGCTCTCCATGCCGACCTTTGCGGCTTCGCGAAAAGCGTAGAGCGGGCTGGTGCCGATGTCGCCGAACACCACGCCGGCTGCGCCGACCACCAGCGCCCAGAATCCAGCCTGTTTATGAGCGCCGCCAGCCGCATCTGCGGCGACGGCAGCCGCTGCGGCGTCGTCCTGGCCCTGTTTCATCGCCATTTATATTTATCCCTGGACGCTGCGGCGCTGCGCCCGGTTTCGCCGCCGGCCGGTTGCGAGTTGAGCGCTGGCCTCACCCTCACGGCGAGCCGCCGCGCCGCTTCGCAGCCGTCAGCCTCATAGAGGCTTGCAATCGGCTTTTTCGCAATGGTCTGAGGCAAAACTCTCACCAGCTTGTCAATCGTCACGGGTGATCCCGGGCCCGATGCCCGCTCAGGGGGGGGGGAGCCAGGGACGTCAGGCCGCCAGGGGCGCCGATATATAGCAACGTCCCCTGGGCGCAACCCACGCAAAAGGCTGAGGTCCGGATGGAGCCTGTTTGGCCGGGCATTCTTACGTTGCGGAAGATGCGCGGCGCCGGCGGCGCGGCGTCACGCGACGCGGGAACCAGCCGCCGCGTGGCGTATAGATCGCAACATGGGCCGCAAACGCCATCTCAGGCGAAACGTCCCCGCAATCGGGCTTCCGTCACGCCGGTTGGTCAGCTAAAGATGCGTCAGATGAAGCGTCGACAGTTCCGGTCGGCGGCAGGGTTCAAAGTTCACCATGGCAGGCAACGTTGCGCAGTTAACTAATCTCATGGCCGGCAAACGCGGCGTCATCATGGGATTGGCCAACAACAAATCCATTGCCTGGGGCATCGCGAAAGCCGCGCGCCAGCACGGCGCCGAGATCGCCCTGACCTATCAGGGCGACGCGCTGAAGAAGCGGGTGGAGCCCCTCGCAGCCGAGCTGGGCGCCATCGTCGTGGGCCATTGCGACGTGACCGACGCCGCCTCCATCGACGCGGTGTTCGCCGAGCTCGAGAAGCAGTGGGGCAAGATCGATTTTCTGGTCCATGCCATCGCGTTTTCCGACAAGGATGAGCTGACCGGGCGCTACCTCGACACCACCGAGGCCAATTTCAGCAAGTCCATGCTGATCTCCTGCTACTCGCTCACCGCCATCACCCAGCGAGCCGAGAAGCTGATGACCGACGGCGGCTCGATCCTGACCCTGACCTATTACGGCGCCGAAAAGTGGATGCCGCATTACAATGTCATGGGCGTGGCCAAGGCGGCGCTGGAGGCTTCGGTGCGCTATCTGGCGGCGGACCTCGGTCCCAAGGCTATTCGCGTCAACGCCATTTCGGCGGGTCCGATCAAGACCCTCGCCGCGTCGGGCATTGGCGATTTCCGCTACATCCTGAAGTGGAACGAATATAATTCGCCCATGCGCCGATCGGTGACCATCGACGACGTCGGCGAGAGCGCCGCTTACTTCCTCTCCCACATGTCGCGCGGCGTCACCGGCGAGGTGCACCATGTCGACGCTGGCTACCACGTGGTCGGCATGAAGAACCCGGAAGCGCCGGACATCATCCTGAACAAGGACTGAGCGGTGCACGCGCCGCTCCAGCCGATCACCGAGCTATCAGAGGCGCCGCCGCGGGTCACCCCGCGCGGCGTCATCTGGTTTGTGCGCCATGGCGAAACCGACTGGAACGCCGCCGGACGGCTGCAGGGACGCCGCGACACGGCGCTGAACCGCACCGGCCAACGCCAGGCCGGCGTGGCGGGGGCCTTGCTGCAGCAGTTGCTGCCTAACCTCGCCAGCCTCGCCTTTCGCGCCAGCCCGCTGGCGCGCGCCCGCGCCACCATGGAGATCGCCCGCGCCAGCCTCGGCCTCGATCCGCTGGATTATGTGGCGGATGAGCGGCTGGCCGAAATCTCGTTTGGCCGCTGGGAAGGCAACCCGTGGAAAGACATCCGCGCCCGCCATCCCGCCGCCCACAAGGCGCGCAAGGCCGCGCCCTGGACCTACAGGCCGCCAGAGGGCGAGAGCTACGCCGATGTCGCCGCCCGCCTCGCCCCAGCCATCGCCGGGCTCAGCGGCGATACGGTGATCGTCTCCCATGGCGGCGTGGCCCGCGCCCTTCTGGCCATCACCTGCGGCATCCCCGTCAATGAGGCGGTGCGCTTCGAGGTCTGGCAAGGCCGGGTGCTGCGCATTGACGCCAACGGCTGGCGCTGGCTGCCCGAAGACATGCCGCCCGGCCACGGCTGACGCCGTATGGGGATGGCGCGAACGCGCGCCCCCATCGCCAGCGGCGCCGCAACCGGCCTCCCCTTAGCCGTGCACGATACCGGCGCCCAATGACGGACGGTCGTTGGCGCTGGCGGCGACCCAGGACGTGGATGCCCGTGACGAGCACGGGCATGACGCGGCGGGGGCGGGAGCTGGACGCGCTTCCCCCCAGCGCCCCGATATTCAGTCGCCCCACGCTGTTGCTGCTATCAACCACGGCCATCCGCATCGCGACCACCGCGGCCCGCCACCACGCTCCATCACCACGCCCCGCCACCTCTCCGCCGTCATGCCCGTGCTCGTCACGGGCATCCACGGTTGCGCTGATGACGGACGCAGTAGCGCCAGATGACGGTTGCAGGCCGACGTTGGCGCGCCCAAAGACGTGGATGCCCGTGACGAGCACGGGCATGACGCGGCGGGGTTGAGAGCCTGCGCGCTGCCCCCCAAGCGCCCCGATACTCCGTCGCCCCAGGGCTGTTGCTGCTATCAGCCCCGGCCATCGGCACCGCGACCACCGCGCCCCGCCACTACGCCCCATCACACCCCGCCACCTCTCCGCCGTCATGCCCGTGCTCGTCACGGGCATCCACGGTTGCGCTAATGACGGACGCAGTCGCGCCAGATGACGGTTGCAGGCCGACGCTGGCGCGCCCAGCCGCTGTCATCATTCCGTTCATTTTCGTTCATCCCCGGTTCAGCCAGCCCGGCGCATTGCTGCGTCCAAAGCGCCTTACCTGGCGCGTGATCGGGGCGACGGCGCTGGCGATGGCGGCCTTGCCCGGGCGAGGACTGATGAAAATCCCAAGCGAACCCATGGCGTCAGGCCTTGCTGGCCTTGCCGCTGCGCCCTCCTCTCTGGCCGGGCCGACCCGCCCCGATTTCGCCCGCGACGAGACGCTCGCGGAAATCTTCGCCGCCACGGTGCGCCTGCGCGGTTATCGCATCGCCTTCAGCTGCGGCGATCAGGTGTGGACCTACGCCCAGGTCAGCGACATCACCGAGAAAATGGCCCGGGCGTTGGCGGCGCAGGGCGCTGGCCCCGGCAAGGTCATTGGCCTGTGGGCGCCGCGCGGCGTGGCGCTACTCATGGCGCAGATCGCCATCACCCGCACCGGAGCCGCCTGGTTGCCCTTTGACGCTGACGCGCCGGTGGATCGCATCGCCACCTGCCTTGCCGACGCCGGCGCCCTTGGCCTTGTGACGGTGGACGCCCTGTCGCCGCGCGCCGCCGCCGCCAAATTTCCGCTGTTCACCGTTGAGAGCCTGCAAGCCGCTGCCGACCTGCCGCCGCTCGCCGACCCGCGCGCCCGTGGCCAGACCGCCGATAGCCCGGCCTATATGATCTACACCTCCGGCTCGACCGGCGTGCCCAAAGGCATCGTCATCAGCCAGCGCAACACCTGCCATTTCCTGCGGGCCGCCAATGACGTCTATGGCCTGACGCCAGATGACGTGGTGTTCCAGGGCGCCTCGGTGGCCTTCGACCTGTCGATGGAGGAAATCTGGGTTCCCTATCTGATCGGCGCGACGCTGCATGTGGCGACGCCGGAGGTGATGGCCGACATCGAGGCGCTGCCCGGCGTGCTTGAGGCGGCGGGCGTCACCGTGCTCGACACCGTGCCGACGCTGTTGGCGCTGTTGCCACGCGATGTGCCCAGCCTGCGCGTCATCCTGCTCGGCGGCGAGGCGCTGCCAGCTCCGCTGATCGCCCGCTGGGCCCGCCAGGGGCGGCAGATCTTCAATACCTATGGCCCGACCGAAGCCACGGTGGTGGCCACGGTCGCCGAGGTGGTGCCTGGTCAGGTCGTGACCATCGGCAAGCCGCTGCCCAATTACACCTGCTACGTCGTCGACGAGGCGCTGCAGCCGGTGGCCCCGGGCGTCGAAGGCGAATTGCTGATCGGCGGCCCTGGCGTCGCCACCGGCTATCTGCGCCGCCCCGAACTCACCGCCGAGAAATTCATCGCCAACCCCTTCGCTGGCGACGCCAAGGTCATCGACCCGGTGCTGTATCGCTCCGGCGATGCGGTGAGCCTCGATCTCGACGGCAATATCCTGTTCCACGGCCGCATCGACGATCAGGTCAAGATCCGCGGGTTCCGGGTCGAACTGGGCGAGATCGAAGCGGCGCTGGCCGATTTTCCAGATGTGGCCCAGGCCGCCGTGGTGGTGCGCCAGGATGATGGCGTCGACCGGCTGGTAGCGTTCATTGTGCCGCAGCCAGGGGCCAGCATCGACCGCATGGCCATCCGCACCGGCCTGCGCGACCGGCTGCCATCCTATATGTGCCCGTCGCATTTCGAGCTGGCGACGGCGCTGCCGCGTCTGACCTCGGGGAAAATCGACCGCAAGACCCTGAAGGGTGTGGCGCTAAGCGCCCGTGAGGCGGCGACTGAAGAAACGCCGCAGAGCGACGCCGAGGCGGTGCTGCTCGCCGCCGCCCAGCATGTGTTCCCGGGGCAGGCGATCCCGTTTGAGGCGGATTTCTTCCTCGATCTCGGCGGCCATTCGCTGCTGGCGGCGCGTTTTGTTTCCGAGGTGCGCCGCCATCCGGCCTACGCCACCTTGACCATGCAGGATGTCTACGCCGCCCGCACCCTGCGCGCCATGGCGGCGCTGGCAGCGGCCAATGCCGGCGATGGCCCGCAGGATCTGTCGTTCGAGCCGGTTCCGCTGGCCCGCCGGTTCTGGTGCGGCGTCGCCCAGGCGCTGGCCCTGCCGGTCATTCTCGGGCTCGTCACCATCCAGTGGCTGGGCCTGTTCCTCGCCTCCATCGCGGTGATGAATGACGACGCCTCGATCTGGACCGAGATGGCGGTGCTGTTCACCGTCTATGTGGTGCTGAACATCGGCGCCAAATTGCTGATCGCCGGCGTCAAATGGCTGGTGCTGGGGCGGACACGACCTGGCCGCTATCCACTGTGGGGCGTCTATTACTTCCGCGTCTGGTTCGTGCAGCGCATGATCCAGGCGACGACGCTGAAATTCCTGCAAAATTCGCCCTTGATGCGGATTTATCTGCGCATGCTCGGCGCCAAGATCGGCAAGGACGCCATCATTGGCGACTTCGAAGCCGGGGCCATCGACCTGATCACCATTGGCGATTACGCCTCCACCGGGGCCAAAAATCGCTTCGCCAATGTTCAGGTGGTCGGCAATGAGCTGGTGATCGGCACGATCGACATCGGCGCCGACGCTTACACTGGCAATTCCTGCTCCTTCGGCCCCAACAGCCGCCTCGGCCGCAGCGCCGAGCTGGCCGACCTCACCGCCATCCCCGAGAATGGCGTGGTGGGCGATGGCGAAAAGTGGGAGGGCTCCCCGGCCCGCAAGATCGGCATGGTCGATCTGGCGGCGTTGCCGCCGCAAGCCGAGGCCGGGCGCCTGACCCGCGCGGCCCAGGGCGTGACCTATGGCCTTGGCTATATCGTCATGCTGATGCTCGGCCTGCTGCCGATCTTCCCGGCGTTCTACGTATTGTACAATCTCGACAGCCTGTTCAGCGGCGCCGCCGACCATGACGTGTCCTGGGCGATGTTGCCGCTGCTGACGCTGCCGACGGCCCTGGCGCTGATACTTGTGGCGATGGCGGCGATCATCGTCTGCCGCTGGATCATCCTGCCACGCCGGGTGCAGCCGGGCGTGCATTCGATCCACTCGTGGTTCTATGTGCGCAAATGGCTGATGGGCCTCGCCACCGAGGTGACGCTGGAGACCCTGAACTCGCTCTACGCCACGCTGTTCATGCGCATCTGGTATCGCATGATGGGCGCGAAGATCGGCAAGGGCTCGGAAATCTCGACCAATCTGGCCGGGCGCTATGACCTCGTTGACATTGGCGCGGGCAATTTCCTCGGCGATGAGGTGATCTTCGGCGATGAGGAGATCCGGCGCGGCTATATGGACCTGCACCGGGTGAAGACCGGCGACCGGGTGTTCCTCGGCAATGACGCCATCGTTCCGGGCGGCTCGGTGATCGAGGACGATTCGCTGCTCGGCATCAAATCGCGCATGCCGCAGAGCCTGCACATCGGCCAGGGCGAAACCTGGTTCGGCAGCCCGGCGATCCGGCTGCCGGTGCGGCAGAAGTTCGAGGTCTCGGCCAATTTCACCTATCAGCCGCCGAAGCGCATGCTGTTCCTGCGTGGCCTGTTTGAGGCGACGCACACCTCGCTGCCCACCGCACTGTTCATCACCTGCGGTTACATCACCGCCGACGTGATCTCCGGCCCCATCGCCGAGGGCGCATGGCTGAGCGCGCTCGGCGTGTTCCTTGCTGCGGGCGTGGTCATCGCGCTGGCGCTTGTGGCGTTCTCGGCCATCGTCAAATGGCTGATGATGGGCGCTTACCGGCCCTGCGCCCACCCCATGTGGTCGTGGTGGGCGATGCGCACCGAGGCGGTGGCGGTGATCTATGGCGGCCTCGTCGGCAAGGCGTCGCTGGAGTTCTTCCGCGGCACGCCGTTCCTGCCCTGGCTGTTGCGGGTTTACGGCACGAAAATCGGCAAGGGCGTGTGGATGGACTGGACCGACCTCACCGAGTTCGACTGCGTCAAAATTGGCGACCACTGCGCCGTCAACATGACCGCCACCTTGCAGACCCATCTCTATGAGGACCGCGTCATGAAGGTGGGCCGCATCGAACTCGGCACGGGCGTCACCATCGGCGCTGGCTCCACCGTGCTCTACGACACCCATGTCGGCGACTTCGCCCGCATCGGCCAGACCACCATCATCATGAAGGGCGAGAACGTGCCGGCGCACTCGCAATGGGCCGGCGCTCCCGCCCAGCCCGTGCGCGGCGCCGCGGCCCAGACAGCCGCAGCCCCGGCGCCGAGGCTGGCGGCCTGAGATGGTCACTGATGCGAAGGGCGGCTCAGCGCCGCCCTTCGGCTGTCCGGCGCCGTCGCGGCGCAAATGCCAGCGCGACAAAGGTCCTTCACCGCAGCTGCGCCACTCCAACTGAGGCCCCGCAGCCCCCCCATCGCCTGGCCCTCCCTCCGCCGTCATGGTCGGGCTTGACCCGACCATCCACGTCTTTAACCGCCGCGCAGCCCACCACAGAAAACGCGTGGATGCCCGCGACAAGCGCGGGCATGACGGGCTGGGGGAGCGGCGCGATGCACTACGGCTGGCGTCGACCTGCGGCGACCCGACGGGGCTCCTACGCAAGGCTCAGCCCTGCAGCCGGGCAAGCGCTGCAGAAAGTCCAACGCTGCATGGCGCCAAGGCGCGGCAGAGCGGACAGCGCAACAGCGGTCCCCGTCGCCCGCCCCCCTCCGCCGTCATGGTCGGGCTTGCCCCGACCATCCACGTCTTCAACCGCCGAGCAGCCCCACCACAGCAAACGCGTGGATGCCCGCGACAAGCGCGGGCATGACGGGCGGGGGGAGCGGCGCGGGGTGTGCGGGATGGGGCGGAGCGCGCGGTCGCCGCGCAGGCGCCGGCTTGCGACTGCCGAAACAGCCTCGCGCCCTCGCCCTGTCAGGAGACATTTGACCGGGCGCACGGCCAGCCCTATGCAAGCGACAGAGGAAATCCATGTCGCACAACTCATTCGGCCATCTGTTCCGCGTCACCACCTTTGGCGAGAGCCACGGCCCGGCCATTGGCTGCGTCGTCGACGGCTGCCCCCCTGGCATTGCGCTGACCGAAGCCGACATCCAGCGTGATCTGGATCGTCGCAAGCCGGGCCAGTCGCGCTTCACCACCCAGCGGCGCGAGGCCGATGAGGTGCAGATTCTCTCCGGCGTCTTCGCCCACCCCGACAGCGGCGAGCAGGTGACCACGGGCACGTCGATCGGCCTTCTGATCAACAACACCGACCAGCGCTCCAAGGACTACGGCGACATCAAGGACAAGTATCGGCCTGGCCACGCCGATTTCGCCTATGACGTCAAATATGGCCTGCGCGATTATCGCGGCGGCGGCCGGTCGTCGGCGCGTGAGACCGCCATGCGCGTGGCCGCCGGGGCCATCGCCCGCAAGGTCGTGCCAGGCCTGATCGTGCGCGGCGCCGTGGTGCAGATCGGCCCGCACCGCATCAATCGCGACAATTGGGACTGGGGCATTGTCGGCGACAATCCGTTCTTCTGCCCTGACGCGGCGATGGTCGATGTCTTCGCCGACTACCTCGACGGCATCCGCAAGAGCGGCTCATCCATCGGCGCGGTGATCGAGGTGGTGGCCGAGGGCGTGCCGGCGGGCCTTGGCGCGCCGATCTATGGCAAGCTCGACACCGATATCGCCGCCAATCTGATGAGCATTAACGCGGTGAAGGGCGTCGAGATTGGCGATGGCTTCGCCGCCGCCGAACTGACCGGCGAGGCCAATGCCGACGAATTGCGCATGGGCAATGACGGCAAGCCGCTGTTCCTGTCCAATCACGCTGGCGGCGTGGTCGGCGGCATCTCGACGGGCCAGGCGGTGATCGCCCGCTTCGCCGTCAAGCCAACCTCATCGATCCTGACGCCGCGCCAGACCATCGACCGCGCCGGCGCCGAGGCCGATATTCTGACCAAGGGCCGCCACGACCCCTGCGTCGGCCTGCGCGCCGTGCCCGTGGGCGAGGCCATGGTGGCCTGCGCCATCGCTGATCATTATCTGCGCGACCGCGCCCAGACCGGCGGTCTCCGCCACTGGCCAGGCCCGCGCAGCTGAAGACAGCTGACGTTTGGCGACTTGTGACTTGTCGCTTGCAGCTGGCGAGGACGGCGCGCGCCGCAGTGGACAAATCCACCGCCGGGCGGCCATGCTTGATCTGACGCAAGGCGGCGGCCGCCGCGCAGGGGCCAGACTGCGCCCTGGCCCGGTTTGCGCGCCGGGGCCTTGTGGCGCATGAGGTTTCGGCAGGCGTCTTGCGCCTGCCCTGCCGGCGCTGCCCCAGCAGGCGACTGACGCCTGATGGAGCGGAGTGCGCCCGGATTACGGGAGAGTGGAGCATGGCCTGGTCAGCCTTGACCGGGCCGGGCTCTGGCGCAGCAATGCGGAGGTCGTCGCAGCCATGTCGAACAACGTCAATGAAGCCATCGAAGCCATCGCCCGCGGCGACATCATCATCGTCACCGACGATGATGACCGCGAAAATGAAGGCGATCTGATCTGCGCCGCCTCGCTGTGCACCACCGAGAAGATGGCCTTCATCATCCGCAACACCTGCGGCATCGTCTGCGCGCCAGTCTCACGTGAGGAAGCGGTGCGGTTGCGGCTTGATCCAATGGTCGCCGCCAATGACGCGCCGCTGGGCACCGCCTTCACCATCACGGTCGACGTCAAGCATGGCCTGACCACTGGCATCTCCGCCGAGCAGCGCGCCAATACGGTGCGCGGCCTCGCCAATGGCAATTTCGGCCCCGAGGATTTCGTTCGCCCCGGCCATGTCTTCCCGTTGATCGCCCGCGATGGCGGCGTGCTGATGCGCTCGGGCCATACCGAGGCCGCGGTTGATCTGTGCCGCCTCGCCGGCCTGCCGCCGGTCGGCGTCATCTGCGAACTGGCCAATGACGACGGCACGGTGATGAAGGGCGAGCAGATCGACGCCTTCGCCGCGCAGCACAATCTCAAGCGCATCTCGGTGGCCGACCTGATCGCCTACCGCCGTTCGCGCGAGAAGCTGGTGGAGCGGGTCGGCTCCTTCCCGGTGAAGACCCGCCACGGCGAGCTCACCGGTTATGTCTATGAGACCGGCCTCGACACCGTGCAGCATTTCGCCTTCGTCATGGGGGCGATCGGTAATGGCGAGGCCGTGCCCGCCCGCCTGCACCGCGCTGATGTGGTGTCGGACCTGTTCGGCCCCTCCGCCGTCGAACAGGCGGTGGCCCGCTTTGCCCGTGAGGGGCGCGGCGTGCTGGTCTATCTGCGCGACGGCGCCGCTGGCGTGCCGCTGCACCGCCAGGACGAGAGCCCGGCGACCGCCGAGGAAAGCCGGGTGCGCGAATGGCGCGAGATCGGCCTCGGCGCGCAGATCCTGCGCGATCTGGGCGTCTCGTCCATCGTCAACCTGTCCTCAACCCCGCGCGCCTTCGTCGGCCTCGCCGGCTTCGGCATCGAGATCGTGCGGACAGAGAAGGTGGACGGCTGACGCCGGCTCCCGGGACGCAGGCGCAGGGGGGGACGGCGTCTACCGCTTCTCCATGCTGGAGATTGCACGCAATGTAACGATGCGGCGGCGAAGGGGCCGCCGCGCGTTTGCTGTCGCCGCCCATAGTGGCGCGGGCCGCCCTGACCGGGCGGCCCTGCGTCAGCCGGCCATCAGCGCCTCGACATGCACCGAAACGCTGCGCTGCAGCGCCTCCAGATCGTAGCCACCCTCCAGCACCGAAACGACGCGGCGTTTGCTACGCCGGTCGGCGAGATCGAGCAGCCGCCGGGTCGCCCAGGCGAAGTCATTCTCGGTGAGGTTGATATTGGCCAGCGGATCGCGCCAGTGGGCGTCAAAGCCGGCGGAGATGATCACCAGATCCGGCTTGAAGCTGTCGACGCGCGGCAGCACCATCAGGTCGAAAATCTCGCGATAGGTCCGGCCATTGGTGCCCGGCGTCAGCGGAATATTGACGATATTGTTGTGTTCGCCGCGTTCGCCCATGTCGCCCGTATGCGGGAACAGCGGCGCCTCATGCGTCGAGCAATACATGACGCGCGGATCATCCCAGAAGATGTCCTGGGTGCCATTGCCGTGGTGCACGTCCCAGTCGACGATCGCCACCCGCTCAAGCCCGTGCGCCTCGATGGCGTGGCGCGCGGCGATGGCGGCGTTGTTGAAGAAGCAGAAGCCCATCGCCTTGTCGTGCTCGGCGTGATGGCCTGGCGGGCGGGTGGCGACAAAGGCGTTCATCACCGCCCCAGACAACACCTCATCAACCGCGCGCACGGCGCCGCCGACGCCGCGCATCGCCGCCTCCCAGGTGCCCATGCTCATGGTGGTGTCGGCCTCAACCTCCACCAGGCGGCCATCGGTGGGGGCCAGCGCGCGCAACCGCTCCACATGCTCGCGCGTATGGCAGCGCAGCACGTCCGCCTCCGTGCCCATGGGCGCCGGCTCACGCACCAAAAGGGCGAACTTCTCGTCCTCCAGGGCGCGCTCCACGGCGCGCATGCGTTCATTGCTTTCAGGATGGCCAGGCCCCGCGTCGTGCAGGAGACAGGCCGGATGCGACAGATACAACGTCGTCAAATGGGAGCCCTGTAAGAACGATATCAGTTATGACACTGTTGCAAGCCAGTCGCCGCTTGTCCATCGCCCCATGCAGGTTTGGCCTGGGCGATATGCGAGGGTTCCTCGAGGGCGCCGGGGATGGAGTTGGGGCTGCATGCAGGGGAAGTTTGGCGGCGTGCTGGGATGTCTGGCAGGGGATCTTTGCAAGGGATGCCTGACCACGATGATTGGCAACGATATTTGGCAAGGAAGCTTGGCAAGGATATTTGGCAAGAATGCCTGGCAAGGATGCCTGGCAAGGATGCTTTCCGGCGATGCCCGGCAGGAATGCTTACCTGTGGGCGCTACGCCCGCCTCCCCTTCCACAGCCGCCCCCACAACAGCGCGCTGACAACACACCGCATTCCCCTCCTCCAAAGCCCCCCTCTCGCCGTCATGGTCGGGCTTGTCCCGACCATCCACGACTTGCGGCGCGCAACCATGGCGCCGACGAAAACGCGTGGATGCCCGCGAAGAGCGCGGGCATGACGGCTTGGTGTCGGGAGCAGTGACGCCTTGGCCATGCTGTCGTCTTGACCGCGCGATCCAACTTGGCGTCGCTGCGTCCTGGCCCACGCCCGCCGCCACCCTCCAGCCGTCATGGTCGGGCTTGACCCGACCATCCACGACTTGCGGCGCGCAACCGGGGCGCAGACGAAAACGCGTGGATGCCCGCGACGAGCGCGGGCATGACGGCCTGGTGGCGGGAGTGGCGACGCCTTGGCCATGCTGTCGTCTTGACCACGCGATCCAACTTGGCGCCGCTGCGTCCTGGCCCACGCCCGCCGCCACCCTCCAGCCGTCATGGTCGGGCTTGTCCCGACCATCCACGACTTGCGGCGCGCAACCG
>NZ_JCAWFG010000030.1:0-68640 GCF_059740505.1 Camelimonas sp. FR25
ATCGCCGGACGACATAAAAAAGCAGGGCCAGCGTCGCTGGCCCTGCTTTTTGCGTTCTGCTCCATATCCCCCAACCTGCTCCGCTTCAGCAACAATCGCGAGGGCGCGACATCTGCGTCAGCGCCCAGCGGACGCAACCGTCACGCGGAACAGGGAGCGCAGGGCAAGGCGTCAGCTTCGCGCTAAACGCCAGATCATGCATCCGGACGCTGGCGCCGCCTTGTCGCATGCGTTCAGGCCAGTCGCTCCAGCTCAGCGATGATCGCGTCGCCCATGCCCGAGGTGGAGACGACGTTGGTGCCCTGCCCGGCGATGTCGCGCGTGCGCAACCCGGCGCCCAGCACGTTGGCGATCGCCAGATCCAGCTTGTCCGCCGCCTCGCCCAGGCCGAACGAATAGCGCAGGGCCATGCCGAGCGAACCGATCATGGCGATTGGATTGGCGAGGCCCTGTCCAGCAATGTCCGGAGCTGAGCCATGCACGGGCTCGTACAGCGCCTTGCGCTTGCCAGTGACGGGGTCTTCCGCGCCGAGGGACGCAGACGGCAGCATGCCGAGCGAGCCCGTCAACATGGCGGCCACGTCAGAAAGAATGTCACCGAACAGATTGTCCGTGACGATCACGTCATACTGCTTCGGATTGCGCACCAGCTGCATGGCGCAATTATCCGCCAGAACGTGCTCGAGCGACGCGCCGGAAAATTCCTCACGGTGAATCCGGCTGACGACCTCGTGCCACAGCACGCCAGTGCGCATGACATTGCGCTTTTCGGCGGAGGCGACGCGATTGTTCCGCTTCGCCGCCAGATCGAAGGCGACGCGAGCGATGCGCTCGACTTCGTGCGTGGTGTAGAGCTGGGTGTCGACGGCGCGCTTTTCACCATTCTCCAGCGTGACGATCTCCTTCGGCTCGCCGAAATAGACGCCGCCGGTCAGCTCGCGCACGATCATGATGTCGAGACCTTCCACCAGCTCGCGCTTGAGCGAGGAGGCCTCGGCCAGCGCCGGATAGCAGATCGCCGGGCGCAGATTGGCGAACAGGTCAAGGTCCTTGCGCAGGCGCAGCAGGCCCGCCTCGGGGCGCGCCTCATAAGGAACCTTGTCCCACTTGGGGCCGCCGACAGCGCCGAACAGTACGGCGTCAGCCGCCTGGGCGCGCGCCATCGCGTCTTCGGTGATCGCAACGCCGTGTGCGTCGTAGGCCGAGCCGCCGACGAGATCCTTTTCGATCTCGAAGCTGGCGACGCCAGCCTTGTCGAGCCAGCGCACCAGCTTCTCGACTTCAATGTTCACTTCCGGACCGATGCCGTCGCCAGGAAGCAGGAGGAGGTTGAACGATGCCATGGACGCCTCTCAGAATTGATCACGCCGGGTTTAGGCCTGGGGTCTTCCCCTGACAAGTTTTCTGTCGCGCCAACTCCTTGATGTCAGGCCGAACGACATGGCGGGAGCCGTCTTCGCGGTCAGGCGCACAAAGAAGGCGTGAGGAAAGGCGAGATTGCCCATTTCTTCGCGAAGGGCGGACGACATGCCGAGGCAGCAATCGCATGAGCGTGAAAAAGGCCCGCCATTGGCGAGCCTTCATTCACGCAGGGCTAGGCTGTCAAAGACGCCAGCCGTCGTGTCATATTAGGTTGCGAAGATGCTGACGCATCCGCATCCTGAAATGCTCAGGCGCCGCACGGGCTGAACCAGCACCCGATGTGTCATACCCATCGGGTGCTGGTATCAGTTGCCGCCCTCGATCAGGCGACGGGCGATGACCTGGGCCTGGATTTCGGCCGCGCCCTCAAAGATGGACAGAATGCGCGCATCGCAGAGCAGCCGGCTGACCGTGTACTCAAGTGCGAAGCCGTTACCGCCGTGGATCTGCAACGCATTGTCGGCGTTCGACCATGCGATGCGGGCAGCCAGCAGCTTGGCCATACCGGCCTCAAGGTCGCAACGCTTGCCTTCGTCCTTGGCGCGACCTGCGAAATAGGTCAGCTGGCGGGCGATCATCAGCTCAGCCGCCATCATCGCCAGCTTGTCAGAGACGCGCGGGAAGCTGATGAGGGGTTTGGCGAACTGGATGCGCTCCTGGGCATAGCGCAGGCCGACCTCAAGGGCAGCCTGGGCCACGCCGACGGCGCGCGCCGCCGTCTGGATGCGGGCCGCCTCAAAGGTCTGCATCAGCTGGCGGAAGCCTTCGCCTTCCACACCGCCGAGCAGATTGGCGCCCTTCACCTCAAAGCCGTCAAACGCCAGCTCGTACTCTTTCATGCCGCGATAGCCGAGCACCTCAATTTCACCGCCGGTCAGGCCGTCGACGGGGAATGGGTTGGCGTCGTCGCCGCGCGGCTTCTCGGCCAGCAGGATCGACAGGCCACGATAGCCGGGCACATCGGTCTTGGTGCGAACCAGCATGGTCATCACATCGGCGCGAACCGGGTGGGTGATCCAGGTCTTGTTGCCATAGACCTTCCACACTGCAGCGTCGCCCTCGCCTTCCTTGACGGCGCGGGTGCGCAGCGAAGCAAGGTCGGAGCCAGTGTTCGGCTCGGTGAACACCGCCGTCGGAAGAATCTCGCCAGAGGCAATCTTCGGCAACCAGTGCTGCTTCTGCTCCTCTGTGCCGCCGCCCAGGATAAGTTCAGCGGCGATCTCGGAGCGGGTGCCGAGCGAGCCGACGCCGATATAGGCGCGCGACAGCTCTTCCGACACCACGCACATGGAGACCTTGGACAGGCCCATGCCGCCGTATTCCTCCGGAATGGTCAGGCCGAACACGCCAAGCTGGGCCATGCCGGCGACGACATCCAGCGGAATGTACTCATTCTTGAGATGCCACTGATGGGCGTGCGGCACGACCTCTGCATCGGCGAAGCGCTTCATCTCGGAGCGGATCGCCTCAAGCGTTTCATCAAGACCGGTGGCGCCGATGCTGGAGCCGCCGTCCATGTCCTTCATCAGCGTGACAAGGCGCAGACGGGTCGCCGGGGTATTGCCTGTGGCGATCATCTCGTCCAGCGCCGCGGTACGAAGTCCGGCGACCTGGCTGGCGTCGAGCCCCAGCTCGGCGAGACGCACAATCTCGTTCTGGCTGATTGGAATGCCGCCGAAAACCTGTGCGGTGTATTCGCCGGCAGCGATGAGCAGGAGAAGTTGCTCAACCTCGCCGAAGCGGCCTTCATCGGTGAGGCGCTGCGCCCAGCCCGCCGCTTCACGTACGCCGGTGACATAAGTGGCGAGCCATGACAGGCCATGGGCCGCGTGCTGCTCGGCGTCGATCAGGGCGCCAGACGGCTTGCCATTCTCGGAAACGCGCGCGCGCACGGCGCTGGTGGCGGCAGCGAGCAGGGTTTCCAGATCGCCGGCGACGCGGGTGGCCAGAGCGATGGTGTCTGACGCGGCGGGAAGGGTGGCGGTCGCCACTTGGCTCATAACGCTATTTCCTCTTGGCGCGCACATTCGCAAATGCGCGATCAGTCAGCACAGGAACAGGCGGAACATCGTTCCGTATCGCGGCGGCGCCCTCAGAGCGCCACCTGCTCAAGGCAGACTGGCTCTCGCTCCAGGGCGTCGCGGTTCAGGGCGATTGTTGCACCATCAGTCGTCGCCGTCTGATGGCACAATTGCCTGAGGGCGCGTCCACGTCGTCAGATCGGCAAATGATCCACGGCGGAGGACGGCGGCACATTGCGCGCCTGCCATGCAAGTGACAATTCGGCGAAAGTCAAAGCGGCGTCAAATGGGCGCCCCCAGCCTTCTGCCTGTTGTTGAGCGCACATTAAACGACGCACACGCACAGGCAATCGCAGATCCGCTTCACACCTGCATCTGCGCCGCGCGCGACGGCGACGGCGGACGGTTTGTCAGCCACACCCCAAGCACTGCGATCGCCATGCCAGCGATCTGGATCAGCGACAACCGCTCGTCAAACGCCAGCCAGGTCATGGCCGCAGCCACCACCGGGATGAGGTAAAACAACGCCGACATGGTCGACACAGGCATACGCCGCAACAGCCAGAGCATCAGCATGATGCCTGCCGCCGACGTGCCGAGCACCGACCAGGCAAGCGCAATCCACAACTCCTGGGACGCGTCGAAACGCATGTCTTCCAGCAGAAATGCAAAGGGAGCCGTAAAGACGAAGGCTGCAAGAAACTGGATGGCGACGCTGACCCGGAGGTCGCCCACCTGCCCTGTCCGCTTTTGCCACACGGTGCCAAGAGCGATAGCGACAAGGCCACATAGAGCCGCGATCACCGGCGCTGGCGGCAAGGCGTCATCGCCGACAATCCGCGGCGCTAACACCATCGCCGCACCAAGCATGCCAATAGTTAGTCCGCCCCAGGCGCGGGCGCTTACCTGCTCGCCGAGAATCGGGCCAGCCAACAGCCCCGTCAGGAGTGGTTGCAGGGCGAGAATCAGCGAACACACACCGGCTGGCAGTCCTTCGCGCACGCTCCAGAACACCGTGGCAAGCATGATGGCCTGCAACAGAATGCCAGCGATGCAGATATCAACCCACGCGCGAAGCGTACGGGGCCACTCAGCCCCTGCCAGCCAGGCGATCAGCGCCATCACGGCGGCGGTGGCGGCGAAGCGAACTGTGAGAAAAGTTAACGGCTCGGCATGGGGCGCGACATAGCGCGCGACGATATAGCCACTGGCCAGGATGAGGACGACAGCGGCGGCGGCGACACGCGACGCGATGGCGGCTTGGGACATGGAGCGGACGTTTCCCGACGAATTCTCTCTGGGCGCTGTCTGACGGGCGCCACGCCTGTGGTCGGACGTTTTGTCATGAATTGCAATCGACGTAGCTGGATATGCCCCATGCATGAGCGGCCGGTTAGACCCGTCCCGCACGCACACACGCTTTAGGCTTTGTCGAGGGAATCCAGGCGCCGCGACCGAACCATTATGCGCCGCCATTAACGCTGGCGCGTGCTGTCGTCTCATGCGGCGTTACATGACATGCTAGGATCACCCCATAGCCAGACAGCCCACTGGTCCTGCGCCGCATGCATGCGCATCGCGGCAGCCCGGAGGAAGTTGGCCTTGCTGGAGAATCCTCAGTCGTCGTGCTCGTGCGTTTAGGGAGAACTGACCATCACTGCACTGTTCAGAATAGCCTCAACGACGCTCACAAGATTTCTGGAGCATGATGGCTGGGCGCTCGCCAGTCACATCGCCATGTCGATCCTGATGGCGCTGTTCCCCTTCATGATCGTCATCGCATCGCTGGCCAGTATGATTGGGGCGTCTGACCTCGGCGATCGCGCGGCAAGCCTGCTGTTCGAAATCTGGCCTGCTGACATTGCGGCGCCTCTGTCTTCGGAGATCCGCACGGTCCTGACCGAGACCCGCAGCGGCACGCTGACCATCGGCGCCCTGTTTGCGGTTTATTTTGCCTCCAATGGCATTGAGGCCCTGCGCGTCGGACTGAACCGCGCTTATGGCGCCTATGAATGGCGCGCCTGGTACTGGACACGGCTTGAGTCGATCATGTTTGTGCTGGTCGCGGCGGCTGCGCTGATCATCTTCGCAGTGCTGGTGGTGTTGTGGCCGGTGCTCTGGAACGCCCTGATGGCATGGGCCCCGGCGGTGCGCGAGCAGTTGCAGCCCCTGCGCTTCATGGTCAGCATCATTCGCTATGGCGTGGCAGGCGCCGTTATTTTCGTGGTGCTGGTTGCGGCGCATTTGCTGGTCGCCGCTGGGCGACGCAGCTTCCGCCAGGTGCTCCCCGGCGTATTGCTAACGATTCTCGCCTGGTTCGTCGGCGGCGCCATTTTCGGCGCCTATATCGCTGATTTCGGGCAGAAAGGCTATGTCACCACCTATGCTGGTTTGGCTTCAGTGGCGATCGCCCTGGTGTTCCTCTACGTGCTCGGCGCGATCTTCCTGCTGGGCGGAGAGATTAACGCGGCCCTGATCGAAGAGTCGGAGGGCGAATAAATCATCAGGATCAAACAGAAAGGCCGGCGGATGCGCCGCCGGCCTGAATGTATTCAGCATTAGCCTGCCATCAGGCGCCGCGGCTGGCCTCAATGACGTCGTCAAGGTTACGCAGCCCTGGACGTGGAGAATTGACCAGCACCGACATATTGCCTGGCGCATGACGGTTCTGCCACATCTTCATGTGAGCGTCCGGAATGTCGCTCCAGGTGAACACCTCTGACATGCAGGGGTCAATGCGGCGATCCACCACGAACTGATTGGCCGCCGAAGCCTGCTTCAGATGCGCGAAGTGCGAGCCCTGGATTCGCTTCTGCCGCATCCACACATAGCGGGCGTCAAACGTCAGGTTAAACCCTGAGGTGCCAGCACAAAACACCACCATGCCGCCCCGCTTCGCCACCAGGGCCGACACCGGGAACGTCGCCTCTCCAGGATGCTCGAAGACGATATCGACGTCCTTCTTGCCAGTGATGTCCCAGATCGCCTTGCCAAAGACGCGCGCGTTCTTTGTCCAGGTGTTGTACTCGGGCGAATTGACCTTGGGCATCTGGCCCCAGCAGTCGAAATCCTTGCGGTTGATGACGCCCTTGGCGCCCAACTGCATGACGTAGTCGCGCTTGGACTCGTCTGAGATCACGCCGATGGCGTTGGCGCCAGAGGCCGCGCACAGTTGCACGCCGAACACGCCGAGACCACCGGAGGCGCCCCACACCAGCACGTTGTCACCTGGCTTGATGGTATGCGGCGCGTGGCCAAACAGCATGCGATAGGCGGTGGCGAGAGTCAGCGTGTAACAGGCGGCCTCTTCCCATGTGAGGTGCCTGGGCTTCTCCATCAACTGCCGCGATTGCACGCGGCAGAACTGCGCGAAGGAGCCGTCAGGGGTCTCATAGCCCCAAATGCGCTGGGAGGAGGAGAACATCGGGTCGCCGCCGTTGCATTCCTCGTCATCGCCATCGTCCTGGTTGCAGTGCACCACGACCTCGTCGCCGACCTTCCAGCGCTTGACCTTGCTGCCAACCGCCCACACCACGCCCGATGCATCTGAGCCAGCAATGTGAAACGGATGCTTGTGCGCATCGAGGACAGAGATCGGCTCACCCAGCGCAGCCCAGACGCCATTGTAATTGACGCCGGCGGCCATGACATAGATCAGCACCTCATCCTCGCCGACCGTCCAGGTGGGGACGTTTTCAAGCAGCATGGCCTTGTCAGGGGCGCCATGCCGCTCCTTGCGCACGACCCACGCCGTCATCTCGGCCGGCACATGGCCAAGTGGCGGAACTTCGCCCATGCGATACAGATTCTTCTGTTCTGCGCTGGCGGGTTTCTGAACGGCGGTCATGATGGCGATTCCACTCAATGGCCCCGGGGCATACGCCGGAGCATCTGACAGGCGCCGGGCGTGACGACGACCCGGGATACGCTGGCGGCTGAAGCCCAGCGGCATTGCCTGAGATATAGACCTGTGGCCATGGACCCGGAAGTTGGCCAAAAGTTTGATGCGACCCCCTGTCGCCAATGGCAGACGTTTGGTCAGCTTCGGACTAGATTGCCGGGATACCATTCGCCTAAGCCATCGCTGAAGCGTTGCACATGTTCGCTGACCATCGGCCCCGGCCAATTCCGCGAACCAGCCAGACGAGTAGCCGTATGAGCGCGCAGAACAGGACCTCCCCGCAAGGCGCAGACGCCAATGGGACGGCGACACGAGACAAGCCGTGGATTTTCCGCACCTATGCCGGCCACTCGACCGCAGTGGAATCCAACCTGCTCTACCGCAGCAATCTGGCCAAGGGTCAGACCGGCCTGTCCGTGGCCTTCGACCTGCCGACCCAGACTGGGTACGACCCGGACCATGAGTTGGCGCGTGGCGAAGTCGGCAAGGTCGGCGTGCCCGTGTCGCACATTGGCGACATGCGGGCCCTGTTCGATGGCATTCCGCTGGAATCCATGAACACCTCGATGACCATCAACGCTACCGCCGCCTGGCTACTGGCGTTGTACATCGCCGTTGCAGATGAGCAGGGCGCACCAAGGTCGTCGCTGACAGGCACGACGCAGAACGACATTATCAAAGAATATCTGTCACGCGGCACCTATGTGTTCCCGCCAGCGCCATCGATGCGGCTGATCAAGGACGTGGCGCTGTTCACCACCCGCGAGGTTCCCAAGTGGAACCCGATGAACGTCTGCTCCTATCACTTGCAGGAAGCGGGCGCGACGCCGGTGCAGGAGCTGTCCTACGCGCTCGCAACTGCCATCGCGGTGCTCGATACGGTCAAGGCTTCCGACGAGGTCGATGAGGCTGGTTTCGCCAAGGTCGTGGGGCGCATCTCGTTTTTCGTGAACGCCGGCCTGCGCTTCATCACCGAAATGTGCAAGATGCGCGCGTTCGTTGAGCTGTGGGACGAGATCTGCACCGAACGCTACGGCATAACTGACCCACGCCAGAAGCTCTTCCGCTACGGCGTTCAGGTCAACTCCCTTGGCCTGACCGAGCCGCAGCCAGAGAACAACGTCTATCGCATCCTGATCGAAATGCTGGCGGTGGTGCTATCCAAGAACGCCCGCGCCCGCGCCGTGCAATTGCCGGCGTGGAATGAGGCGCTGGGTCTGCCGCGCGCCTGGGACCAGCAATGGTCGATCCGTATGCAGCAGATCATGGCCTATGAGACTGACCTGCTCGAGTATGGCGACATCTTCGACGGCTCTATCGAAGTGACCCGCAAGGTTGAGGCGCTCAAGGATGCGGCGCGGGCCGAGCTGGCCCGTATCGACGCCATGGGCGGCGCAATTGTCGCAGTTGAGAATGGCGCCATGAAGCGGGCGCTGGTCGAATCCAATGCACGTCGCCTTACCAATATCGAGGATGGCTCGCTGGTGGTTGTCGGCGTCAACCGCTGGACAGAGAGCGAGCCATCACCGCTCACAGCAGGCGAAGGCGCCATCCTCACCGTGCCAGAGACAGTTGAAATGGAAGCGGTGAGCAAGATTCGCGCCTGGCGCGCGGCGCGTGATCAGGCGGCCGTCGACGCGGCGCTGGCGGATCTGGCCTCTGCCGCAAGGGAAGGCCGCAACGTCATGGAGCCGTCCATCTCCTGCGCCCGCGTCGGCGTCACCACCGGCGAATGGGGCCAGACCCTCCGCGATATCTTCGGCGAATTCCGTGCGCCGACCGGCGTATCGATCGAAACGAAGTCGCCGGAGGTCGAACGTGAAGTGCGTTTGCTGGTCGCCGATCTGACCGATCGCATCGGCTCTGCGCCACGCATTGTCGTGGGCAAGCCGGGGCTCGACGGCCATTCCAATGGCGCGGAACAGGTTGCGCTGCGTGCGCGCGACGTCGGCATGGACGTCACCTATAACGGCATCCGCCAGACCCCGACGGAGATTGTCAATCAGGCCCGTCAGAGCAAGGCGCACGTGATAGGCCTGTCGATCCTGTCCGGCTCACATGTGCCTCTGGTTCGCGACGTCATGGCCCGCCTCCGCGCCGAAGGGCTGGATCACATCCCCGTCGTGGTTGGCGGCATTGTGCCGCCTGAAGATGAGCTGGTGCTGAAGAATATCGGCGTCTCAGCCGTCTACACCCCCAAAGACTATGCTCTCGACGAGGTGATGAAGGGCATCGTGCGCGTTGTTGAGCGGTCCCTGGACGCTAGCGCGGCCGACTGACATTCATTTGGGCGCAGACGCAGGATTGGCTCAGCCAACAGCAGATCAGGCGCGCGCCCACATTTCGTCCCAAGCTGGGAAATTGCCTGCCGGGAGAGCGACCGCCACGAACTTGCGCGTTAGTGCGGGACAAGGGCGATGGATCGCAACGCTGAGGCGTCAATGGTGCGCGGCGCCGACCGATCCGCGCAACGCAGGTCCGTACGGCCATGCCACTCCCTGCAGCGCCGCATGAATTCCGCAGCGCGCGAGATTCAAATCCGAGAAGGCGCCATGTAGGAGCCGGCCCGTGACGGCGTGGTCGCCGTTACAACCAAATGCCGCCGCCCTTCATCGAGCAGCCAGAAAAATACCCCCGCCCCCACATGGGGCGGAGGTTATTGATGGCAAAAAGGCCCCGGAATTCCGGAGCCTTGTGCACGCACCAATGTGCGGGTGTCAGTCGTTGCGCGAGCCAAACAGCTGCAGCAGCATGGTAAACAGGTTGATGAAGTCGAGGTACAGCATCAACGCGCCGAGAATAGACTTCTTGGCGGCTGATTCATAGCTGTCAGCCTCGTAATACATCTCCTTGATCCGCTGCGTATCCCAGGCCGTCAGGCCGGAGAACACCAGCACGCCAACCACCGAGATCGCCAGCTGGAAAGCGCTCGACTGCAGGAACAGGTTGACCAGCGAAGCGATGACGACGCCGATCAGGCCCATGACCAGGAACGTGCCCATGGCCGAAAGGTCGCGCTTGGTGGTGTAGCCATAGAGGCTCAGGCCACCGAACGCCGCCGCAGTGATGAAGAACACCCGGGCGATCGACGAATGCGTGTAAACGAGGAAGATCGACGACAGCGACAGACCCATCAACGCCGCAAAGGCATAAAACAGGCCGCGCGCCGTAGATACCCGCATGCGGTCCATACGGGCGCTCAGGAAGAACACGAACGCCAGCGGCGCCAGAATCACAACCCACTTCAGCGGGCTGACAAACAGCGTGTAACCGATGCTGGTCAGCATCAGCGACCCGGCTTTGCCTACAGCCTGGGCCTGATCGGTCGTGACCGACAGCATGTAAACGCCGATGGCGACGAGGCCTGTGATGGCGAGGCCCACAACCATGTGGTTGTAAACACCAAGCATGTAGGACCGCAGGCCCTGATCGAGCTCTACAGTCCCGGTCTGGGCATACCCCTGGTTCAGCTCAGGAGCGCCACGGTTCCAGTTTGACATCTGACCCTCTAACCTCTCTTCAGGCGCCGGCCGCCCAGGCGACCGCATATGCGCCAGAAGCAAAACATGGTTGTTTCTGACGCACAATACAAGTCCGCACGCTGCGTTTCCGGAAGCAACAGCCCGCTCTGCGATTCACCCGACTTCAGACAGTCCGCAAGCGGCGGGCTGGCGACTGGCCAAGAATGCGCCATGTACCAAGGAGGCCGAGGATTGTTGTGAACACCACCGCGATGGCAATGGCGATGAGGGGCTCCGGCCAGCTCATGACAAATTCGAGCCGCATGGGCTTAGTCACAATGAACCAGCCGACGGCGATGCCCGCAATATAGCCAAAAGCGCTGGCAGCCAGCGCAAGACCGCCATACTCAAGCGTGTAAGCCAACAGCAATCTGGCCCGGGTGGCCCCAAGGGTCTTGAGGATGAGCGCATCGTAGAGGCGCGCGCGCTGTCCGGCGGCCAACGCCCCAGCCAGCACCAGCACGCTGGCGGCGAGCGAGATCAGGCTGGCGCCTCCCACCGCCAGCGAAAGCTTGCCAACGATGTCGTCCACCGCGTTGATGGCCTCTTTCACCCGCAAGGACGACGCCATCGGGAACAGGCGCGCGGTTTCCTTCACGATAAGATCTGCGTCGCCTTCGGGCGCCTCTGGCGACAGACGCAGGGTCGCCAGAGAGGTGTGCGGGGCGCCCCGGAAGGTGTTGGGCGAGAACACCATGACGAAATTGATGCCAAGCGAACGCCACTCAATGGTGCGCAGGCTGGCGACCTTTGCGCGCATTTCGCGTCCAAGCACATTGACGACAAGCTCGCCGCCCACATCCACCCCCAGACCGCGGGCGATGCGCTGATCAAGCGATACCAGAGGCGGCCCGCTATAATCCGCTGGCCACCAGTCGCCTGCGGTGATCCTGGCGTTCTCGGGCGGTTTTTCGGAGAAAGTGACGCCCCGGTCGCCATCAAGTACCCAGGCAATGTCCTGGGGGACATCCAATTGCTCTGCGGGCACGCCGTTTACGGAGACAATGCGCCCTCGCATCATGGGCACGCGATCGAAGTGGCCGCCTGGCGCCAGCCTGCTGACCAGCCCCTCAAACTCCTGGGAGCGGGCCGAAGGAATGTCTACGAAAAAGAAGTCTGGCGCGGCCCCGGCCGTGGAGCGGGCCAACTGATCCCGGATATTGGTTTGCACCAGCGCCAGCGCCACCAGAAGCGTCACGCCGAGCCCAACCGATAGCACGAGCGAAGGCGTCAAGGCGCCGGCGCGGTGGACGTTGGCCAGAGCCAGTCGCGCAGTGGCATTCTTCGGTCGTGGCGCGCGACGTGCAATCGCCATGAGCAGCGCGGCGACGCCACGCAACATCAGGAAAGTCAGCACCGCAGCCGCCAGGAACGACACGGCGATGCGGCGGTCAAATGAAAAGCCAATGGCGATGGCGCCCAAAGCAATCAGGCCAGCTAGCGTCGCCGCTACGTACATAAAGCGCGGTCGCCGTCTGTCGCCGGCGACCAGATCGCGAAACAGCGCGGACACCGGCACATCGCGCGCGCGTCCCAGGGGACCGATGGCGAATACGAACGCTGTTAGCAGTCCGTAAACTGCTGCCAGCGCCAGTTCGCGCCATGCAAGGGCGGGCGCCAATGGGACGGGCAGCAGATCAGCCGCGAGCCAGACAGTGAGGAACGGCGCCAGAGCGCCAACGGTCAGCCCTATCGCCACGCCCACCAACGCCACCAGCATGACCTGCGTCAGGTAAATGGCGACGATGCGGTCACCGGAGGCGCCAAGGCTCTTCATGATGGCGATACTGCGCCGCTGGCGGTCAACGAAGCCGCGGGTGGCGTTGGCGACGCCGACGCCGCCCACCAGAAGCGCGGTCAATCCAACCAGCGACAGGAACTGGGCGAAACGTTCGATGTTGCGCTCGAATTCCGGCGCTGCCGCCTGGCGCGAGCGGACCTGCCAGCCCGCTTTGGACCAGTCCTTGTCGATCTGCGCCAGGGTGGCCGCCAGTTGTGCATCGTCCCCACCAGCCGGCAACACCACCTGGCGGCTCCACCGCACGAGGCTGCCAGGCTGGATCAAGCCGCTTTGACGAAGCGTCTCCTGGCTCACCATCAGCCGTGGCCCAAAGCCGTAACCGCCGCCGAGCTTGTCCGGCTCGTTCACAAGGCGGCCACGAAGCTCAACCAGCTGGTCGCCGATCAGGATCTGGTCGCCGATCTTGCGACCAAGCCGCGAGAACAGCGCCTGTTCTGCGACGGCGCCGCGCACGCCTCCCCTCTCGGCCAGGGCCTCTTCCAGTGGCGCGGGAGGATCAATCTCTAACGTCCCGACCAGCGGGTAATTGGTAGTGACAGCCTTCAGCTCAACCATCGCTGCGGCCTCATCCGCGCCATCGACCCGGGCCATGGCGCGAAGATTTGCGGTATCTGTCCCGCGCCCTAGCCGGGCCAGATAGTCGCGCTCAGCAGGTTCAGGCTCACGCTGCACGAACGTCACCGTGAGATCTCCGCCGAGAATGGCGCGCCCCTCGCGGGCAAGTCCCTCAGTGAGCGAGCGGGAGACGCTGGACACGGCTGCGATAGCGGCCACGCCCAGAATGATGCAGCCGAGAAACACCCCGAAACCGCGAAGACCACCGCGCAACTCGCGCAGCGCCAGCCGGAGGTTCAGGGGCAATATGGATCGGGACACGTTGGCCACGGCGACTTCACTGCTCATGTGGCGGCGCCTGCCAAGGAGGCGTCTACCAAGGAGGCGCGACCCATGGCGCTATCATGGTCGATCAGCCCTGAGCGGATGCGCACGACGCGGTCACAGCGGGCGGCGAGGCTATTGTCGTGCGTGACGATCACCAGTGTCGAACCACGCTCCCTCCGCAGGGCGAACAACAGCTCGACAATTTCCGCGCCGGTCTTCTCATCCAGGTTGCCGGTTGGTTCATCGGCGACCAGCAAGGCAGGATTGGCGACAATCGCCCTTGCGACCGCAACGCGTTGCTGCTCGCCACCCGAGAGTTGCGCCGGGTAGTGGTCAGCGCGATCCGCCAACCCGACAGCCGCCAGTTCCGCGCGGGCGCGGGTAAAGGCATCCGCGGCGCCGGCCAGCTCCAGCGGCAGGGCCACATTCTCGAGCGCCGTCATGGTCGGGGCCAGATGGAAGGACTGGAAGACGATGCCGACATTCCGTCCCCGGAACCGCGCAAGTTCGTCCTCCGACAAGCGGGTCAGCTCCTGGCCCGCAACCAGCACGCGCCCGCTATCGGGCCGCTCGAGACCTGCCAACATCATCAGGAGCGTGGATTTGCCTGATCCTGATGGGCCTGTAAGTCCAATGACTTCCCCTCGTTTCACTGACAATGACACGCCCTTGATGATGTGCACCCTCGCGGCCCCAGCGCCGAGCGAGAGTTGCAAATCGGTCAGCTCCACCGCCATATCACTGGAGGACAAGCGATCTGCGGGCTGCGTCATGGGTGGTCCAATCCTGTTTGTCAGCTGGGTGATGTCGCCTGACGGCTGCCGGCGCACCCGGCCTGATATGGGGTGCGCCACGCCGATCGCCAGGGTGGAGCCAGCTATTCACCGACGGGCCCAAGCGCCCTTCCGGAGTGTGAGCCAATGCCAAGTTTTGCGCGCCACGACCAATTCTCCAAAATGACCGGCCTTGAGTCCTCCGGCATGCGGCGGCTGGCGATGGTTGGCGCTGCCATCACCCTGGCTGTAGGGCTTTTTGCCCAAGGGTCGCCGGCGCTCGCGCAACAGCCTGCCACCGGGCCGGGGGCGCCCCTTCCGACCGCCAGTGCGTCGCAGGCTGGGACGACTTCTGCCGAGGCGCAGCAAAAGGCGAAAGAGCTCACGCTTGTGGTGCTCGGCGACAGCCTGAGCGC
Source organism: Camelimonas sp. FR25 (assembly GCF_059740505.1). Taxonomy (NCBI): domain Bacteria; kingdom Pseudomonadati; phylum Pseudomonadota; class Alphaproteobacteria; order Hyphomicrobiales; family Chelatococcaceae; genus Camelimonas; species Camelimonas sp. FR25. The sequence goes on from NZ_JCAWFG010000030.1 coordinate 14,738, forward strand.
CGGCTATAACATCGCAGGCGACAAGGCGTTTCCGGCCGTGCTTGAGCGCGAGCTGCGCCAGCGTGGACACGCCGTCAACGTGATTAACGCAGGCGTCTCCGGCGACACCACGACTGGCGGTCAGGAGCGTCTCGACTGGTCCGTGCCGGAGAGCGCGTCGGGGGTCATTGTGGAGCTTGGCGCCAATGACATGCTGCGCGGCATCGATATCGCCATTCCACGCAAGGCGCTGGACGACATTATCTCGCGGCTCAAGACAAGGCAGATCCCGGTCATGCTGGCGGGCATGCAGGCGGCGCCCAATCTGGGCGGGCGTTATGCCGCGGATTTCAAGGCGATGTACGCCGAGCTTGCACAACGGCATGACCTCGAGCTTTATCCGTTCTTCCTTGAGGGAGTGGCGGGCGAGCGCAACCTGTTGCTGCCTGACGGGATGCATCCCAATCCGGAGGGCGTCGCGGTGATGGTCCGCAATATTTTGCCCACGGTGGAACGCTTCATCGGCCGCATTCAGACGGACAAACCCAGCGGCGGCTAATACGTGCTCGATCGTGCGCCCCGCCTGCAACGTCCAGATTGATGTGCAGGCGCGCACTGTCTGCGATGCGCGCTCTCACTCACGCAGGGATCTTGCAGCGCATACGCCATGGCATGCCGCTGCGCGCGGCCCATGCGGCTGATCGGCCCTTTCGTCTAACGGCCCTAAGGAGATGCAAGATGCCAAGGCTGTTCATCGGTCTGGAGCTGCCGCCAGCGCTTGGCGCAACGCTCACCGCCGCGCGTGGCGGCCTCTATGGCGCACGTTGGATCGATCCAGAAGACTATCACATTACGTTGCGTTTCATCGGCGATATCGACCATGCGACGGCGCGCGACATCGACGAATCATTGGCCGAAATCCGGCGTGACCCGGTCACCGTCACGCTGGAAGGCGTAGAGGCCTTCGGCGGCAAGCGGCCGCGGTCGGTACATGCACGCGTCTTGCCCGACAGGGCGCTGATGGAGCTCCAGGCCGATATCGAGCGCCGCGTGCGTAAGGCTGGCGCACCACCCGAAACCCGTAAGTTCACGCCTCACGTGACGCTGGCGCGTTTACGCGACGTATCGCCCCTTGATGTCGCCGACTACCTGGCTTTGCGCGGCGCCTTGCCCCGCATCAGCTTCACCGCCCAGAGGTTCGTGCTGTTTTCATCGCGGGATTCAGTGGGCGGCGGCCCCTATGTCGTTGAGGCGGCGTATGACCTTGGCGACAACGGCGGCGTGGACGCCCTCGATCAATGCGACGTTGCACCTTGAATTTCCAGCGCGCATCGCCAGATTTTTGCTGCGGACGATGATTGGCGTGTGCGCCGCAACTGAGCCTTTACAGTTTCGTTTGGCTACGCTAGGCCTCAAGGAGTCGCCAGTCGACCATGTCCCGTTCCCTCACCGAGCCATTCACCGAAGCAGAAATGCAGGCGATCCGTCGGGCTGCGAGCGGAGAAGATGCAGGCGCCCACGCTGACGAAGCGCATGTGCGCAAGCATTTCTGGGGGGCGTTAAAACGCATCGCCAGGAATACGCCTTTCGCGCAGGACCTTGTCGCTGCGTTCTTTTGCGCGCGCGATGCCCGCACGCCATTGAAGGTGCGCATGATCCTGTTTGGCGCGCTGGGCTATTTTATCCTGCCGCTCGACGCGGTCTCCGACCTGCTGCCTCTGGTCGGCTTCACCGATGACATCGCTGTGCTGACGCTGGCGATCGCGACAGTTAGCTCGGCCATCAGGCCGGAGCACCGTGACCTTGCGGCGCAGGCGTTGTCGGACCAGCCGCCTCCGGCCCGATCGGCTCCATTTATCGACGGCAATGAGCCGCCTCCCTCGCGCTGGAAGCGATGGATCTTCCAGACGAAGCGTGGCGCAGATACAAAAAAAGAGACGCCCGCTGGAAGTTCCTAACGCCCTGATAAGGAACTCGTTCTATAGTGGGACATTCGTATCAGCATCGCTGTGGCGCGCGCCGCAGCGAGGCTTGTGTCATTCAATTAATGAGGCCCTTCGGGCTCACCGCAGGGGACTTGATCATTCAATGATTCGTCCGGACCGACTGTTGCGCTGCGCTGTCATTTGCGCTGGCGCGCTGCTCTCCACTTACGTTTTCACCGGCGCCGCATCCGAGGCGCTGGCTCAGACACGCTCCGCCAAGCCCGCATCCGGGCCAGCGGGCGGTAACTCCGTCGGGAGCTACGGTGACTGGGGCGTTTATGTTGCGCGTACCGGCAGGAGCAAGGTCTGCTACGCGCTCTCCCATCCAAAGGTTCGCCTGCCAAAGGGGCTCAATCGCGATCCAGGCTATCTTTTCGTGTCAGCCCGCCCGGGTGATGGCGTGCGCAACGAGATTAGCTGGGTGCTTGGGTTTAACGCCAAGGCTGGCGTCGACGGTCAGGTTGCTGTCGACAATGCCAGCCAGCCCGTCGTCACACGTGGAGCGAGCGCCTGGTTGAAGGATGCGAGCCAGGAAGTGCCGACTGTCGCGGCCATGACCAGGGGAACTAAACTCGTCCTCAGCACACAGTCGCAGCGCGGCAACAGCCTGAAGGATGAGTATTCGCTCCGCGGCTTCACCCAGGCCATGGAACGGGTTCGCAGGGAATGCCCTTGAGATTTATGTAAGGAGCGCCGGAATCTGGCGCATGCATGACGGAATAGCGAGGCGGGCTGTAGCGGCCCGCCTCTTTTTTGTCGGGACGGCGAGCGCGGCGTTGATCGCCTCGGGAACATGAATGTTGCATCCCGCTCCGGCCGCGCAATTGCTGCAGCGCCTGACATGCGAAGAAGGGTGATTTTGCCCTGCGCCTGTGCCGCCAGACCAGGGACACCGGTCGGGTGGACGGCGTGACACGCAATTCATGGCAGGCAGCGCCTGGCAGGGATCGTACTTGAAAATCTGCACGCCATTCGCCATGTCGGCGCCATCCGGCGCCGCGAGCGCCTGAGGCTTCAGCAACACAATATTCTGCCATTGCAAACAATTTTTGGGGGATAACCATGACCACGGATGCTGATACCGGCGTCAGGACGCGCGCCTTTGAGGCTGACGTCGCACGCTTGCTCCACATGATGGTGCACTCGGTCTATTCCGACAAAAGCGTATTTCTGCGGGAGCTGATTTCGAATGCCGCTGATGCGTGCGAGAAGCTGCGCTATGAGGCGATCGCTCGCCCAGAGCTGCTGGGCGACGCCCCTGCCGCCATGGGCATCGACATCCGGATTGATCCGGCGAACCGCACGCTGACCGTTGAAGACAATGGCATCGGTATGACTGCGGACGAAATGGTCGAGGCCCTTGGCACCATCGCCCGCTCAGGGACGCGCGCCTATCTCGAGGGGATGCTTGGCGAAACAGCGCCCCAAGGCGCCGAGAGCGCCAGGGGCGATGCCCACCTGATTGGCCAGTTCGGCGTGGGCTTCTACGCCGCCTTCATGGTCGCCGATCGCGCCGACGTCGTCTCGCGCAAGGCGGGCGCAGATACCGCAGCGCAGTGGTCATCCGACGGCAAGGGCGAGTTCACCGTCGTCGACGTCGCCACAGACGCAGCGCCGGCGCGCGGTTCGCGCATTGTCCTGCACCTTTCGGACGGCGCCGACGAGTGGCTCGACGCCGATAACCTGCGGCGGCACATCCAGAGTCAGTCAGGCCACGTGCCGGTGCCGGTGACGCTACATTTTGCCCGCCCGGTCGATGGCGAGGACAAGGACGGCGAGGTGGCCGCGCCTGAGCAGGTCGACGAACAGGTGGTTGATGGCAGCGCCTTGTGGACCCGTGCCAGACACGACATCTCCGCCGAGGAATACAAGGAATTTTATCGTTCCGTCGGCGGCATGTTCGATGACCCCGCCATGACGATCCACTATCGGGCTGAGGGTCGGCACGAGTTCAACGCGCTGTTGTTCACGCCTTCATCACGTCCGTTTGACCTGCTGGACCCGGAGCGCAAGGGCCGGGTGAAGCTGTATGTGAAGCGGGTTTTCATCACCGATGACGCGGAGATCCTGCCGCGTTACCTGCGCTTCGTGCGCGGCGTGGTCGATTCCGCCGACCTGCCGCTCAATCTGTCCCGGGAGATGATCCAGAACAGCCCGGTTCTGCGGGCTATTAGCCAGAATGTCACTGGCCGCGTGCTCACGGAGCTGGAGAAGCTCGCCGACAGCGACCCGGAAGCCTATGGCGCGATCTGGGACAATTTCGGCGCCGTGATCAAGGAAGGCGTACACGAGGACTTTGCGCGTCAGGAGCGGTTGCTCGGCCTTGCCCGCTTCAGAACGACGACAAGCAACGGCGCGCTGCGCTCCCTGAAACAATATCTCGCCGATATGCGCGAGAACCAGACTGCGATCTATTATCTGACCGGCGATGCGGCGGCGAAAATCGAGAATTCGCCTCACCTCGAAGGTTTCCGGGCGCGCGGGGTTGAGGTGCTGCTGCTGACCGATCCCGTCGACGGCTTCTGGACCATGGGCGCCGCGGGCTTTGACGGCAAGCCGCTGCGGTCCGTGACCCAGGGCGTCGCCGATCTCGATCTGATCCCGCTCGCTGAAGGCGAAAAGGCCCCCAATGCGGAGGTCAGCGACGCGGTCAAGGCGTTGCTGGAAAGCGTAAAAGAGAAGCTGGGAGAGGCGGTGACCGATGTGCGCGCCTCAACCCGTCTGACAGACAGCCTGGTCTGCCTTGTCGCGCCCGGCGGTGGATACGACCGCCATATGGAGCGGCTGCTCACCGGCTTCGGTCGGCTCGACCAGATCGCCAGGCCGATTCTGGAGGTAAACCCGCATCACCCGTTGATACAGACGATGGCTGCGGCGCCGGTGACTGACGCTGAGTTCAGGGCGGACATCGCGCATCTGCTGCTCGACGAGGCGTCGATACTGGATGGCGGCCAGGTGAGCGACGCCCATGCGTTCTCGGCGCGGCTCACGCGCTTGCTGACGCGCGCCCTCCCGGCAGGCTGACACCCTGTTTTGGGACGCGAAGGAGGCTCCCAGGCACGAGTGTCTGGGAGGCTTCCAATCTGAGGCCCGGATCTGAGTGGGACAAGGTTGTGGCTCTGGCTACCACGCCAGATCGCAAGGGTGGTGGCTCCTCCGGCGCTAGAGCGCCTCAAACGCCCCACAGGCCCTCTCGCCCGCGTCGGACACGCCTTGCGATGACATCAGGACGATGCCTCCCCCATCTGTCTGCGGCGTCCTGCGGCGAGCGCCTGCAAGACATTCGCGGTGTCTTCATCGACTGGAAAGAACGTCTCAAGCGCCAGTTCAGAGAGGGTGATGTCCAGAGGCGTGCCAAACACCGTCGTCGTGCTGATGAACGACAACACCGCGCCATCCACCGCCATCCGTAACGGCGCAACGATGTCCGAAGGCTTGCTCCGACGCGTGCTGGGCGTTGGCGCGGGATAGGCCTGCAGCTCGTCGTAGAGCGCCATGAGCTGGCTATCTGCCGTCTGATCGATCTGTTGCCGCAGCCTGTGCAGCAGATGATCACGCCACTCATGATAGTTGAGGATGTTTCTGGCCAATCCATCTGGATGCAGTGATAGCCGCAGCACATTGATCTCGCCTGTCAGCAATGCCGGCGAGGCTCCTGCGAAAAGCGGCGGCGCCGCCCCGTTGGCGGACACCAGGTTCCAGTGACGGTCGATCGCGAGGGCAGGCCAGGGTTCGTGTGCAGCCAGGACTTGCTCAACAGCCTGTCTGGCGCTGCGCATCTCTGGCGCATCAAGCTTGCGCTCCTCGTAGACTGGGGCATAACCAGCGGCGACCATCAGCACATTGCGGTTGCGCAACGGTATGTTCAGCCGCTCGGCCAGCAGCATCACCATGTCCCGTGATGGCTGCGCGCGCCCGGTTTCCACGAAGCTGAGGTGACGCGTCGAGATCCCTGCCTCGCACGCCAGATCCAGTTGGCTCATCCGGCGACGTTGCCGCCACCCCCGGATTTGGGCGCCCACATCCTGTGCAGATCCGGCCATGACCTTACCCCTGTTCGTCTGAAGCGAGCTGCGCCCGCTACGATACAGCCAAGCATCGCCATGACGCTTGCGCCATTACCTCGAACGTAATGATCGCCACTGCCGGGGCGCCGTCAGGCACGACCATGTCTGGGCCGACGGCGCATGGGTGGCCGTTCAGGCTGCGCCAGGGCATGGCCATGCTGGGGCTAGTGGGCGGACAATCAGGGGCCTTATTCGGAATCGGTGCGGAACGCAGCGTGATAGGCGTGATTAGGCCGCATATCGACAGCGGAGGCCATGCGGTTGCTCATATTGTAGAATGACGCAACGGCGCCAATGTCCCAGATATCGCGCTCGGAGAAGCCGGCCTGGCGAAGGGCGTCGCGGTCGGCGTCAACGATCTTGTCTGGCGTTTCGGTCAGTCTGGCGGCGAAATCGAGCATCGCGCGATGCCGGTGGTCGAGATCCGCGGCGCGATAGTTCATCACCAGCAGTTCGCCCAGGACCGGATCGCCCGACAATTGGCGGACAGCGGCGCCATGCGCCGTGAGGCAATAAAAGCAACGATTGATGCTGGAGACCACCACCGCAATCATTTCACGCTCGAGTTTGGTCAACCCGGAAGGCGCAAGCATCAGATCGTTATAGAAAGTTGAGAACGCCTGCAGCTTGGCGTCATCAAACGCGTAGGCCTGCAGCACATTCGGCACATAGCCCAGCTTGTCCTCGCATTTGCGGAAATAGGCCTGCATGGCCTCGGACAGTTCGCCCGCCGGCAGCGACACCGCCATCACGGCGGCATCCCGTTGCCGGCGCGGCGCTGCGGCGCTGACAGCCTTATCCCCGCCCTTTGGCTTTTTCGTCTTTGCTTCGGACTTTTTCTTGCTGCCAGCCATTGGCTTTCCTTCCCTAAACTGCGGCTCCCGGCCGCGGCGCCAAAGGGCGCTGCGGCCAGACGCCGGGATTTTGAGTTTAGAGTGGGGTCAACGGCGCAGGGATGCAAACCCGTACGAAAGGCGGAGGCGGTAAGAGGCGTGGCGATGCCGCCGCCCGCCCTAAACCTGAGCACGCCGCCCATTGTCCCGTTCAATCGGCCGCCGCCCGGGGCTCACCCCTTAAGCTGCAACGGCAGCCCGGCGGCCATGAACAGAACCCGGTCAGCGACAGCCGCCACAGCCTGATTGAGGCGCCCCGCCTCATCCCGAAAGCGGCGCGCGAGGGCGTTATCGGGCACGATGCCGAGCCCCACTTCATTCGCCACAACCACCCACGGCCCACGCGGGCGCGCGAGGGTCGAGATCAGGCGTTCCGCCTCTCCTGGCGCATCCGCCCCGGACAGAAGAATATTTGTGAGCCAGAGAGTCAGGCAATCAATCAGCACAGGTTGGCCCTCCGGCGCATGGCTCAGGGCATGGGCGAGTTCGAGGGGCGCCTCAAGCGTTCGCCATCCGGCGCCGCGACGCGCCACGTGATGCGCGATGCGCTCGCGCATCTCATCGTCATAGGCCCGCGCGGTGGCCACATACAGCCATGGCGCCGCGCAGGCTTCGATCAATTGTTCGGCGTGGCGACTTTTTCCTGAGCGGGCGCCGCCGAGCACCAAGGTCAAACCGGGGGCTGGCGCCGGCGCATCAGCGCCGACTGCCGGGCTGCCGGAATCGAGGGGCATCAGTGCCGGAAGTGGCGGTGGCCGGTGAAGACCATGGCCAGCCCCGCCTCATCAGCTGCCTTGATAACCTCGTCATCACGCATCGAGCCGCCCGGCTGGATGACAGCGGTCGCGCCAGCCTCTGCGGCCGCCAGCAGACCGTCCGCAAACGGGAAGAACGCGTCAGATGCGACCACGGAGCCAACCGCCAGGCTCTCTGGCAGGCCTGCCGCCTTCGCCGCTTCTGCCGCCTTCCAGGCAGCGATGCGCGAGGAATCAACGCGGCTCATCTGGCCAGCGCCCACGCCCACCGTGGCCCCATCCTTGACGTAGACGATGGCGTTTGACTTGACGTGCTTGGCCACGCGGAAAGCAAAGCGCATGTCGGCGAGCTCGCGCTCGGTCGGCTGGCGCCTGGTGACGACGCGCAGGTCCATGTCATCGACCACGGCGTTGTCACGCCCCTGAACGAGGAAACCACCGGCGACGGTGCGCAGCGACAGGCCAGGCGCGCGTGGGTCGGGCAGACCATCCGTCAGCAGCAGCCGCAGGTTTTTCTTCGCTGCGACAATCGCAATGGCCTCGTCGCTGGCGTCTGGCGCAATAATCACCTCGGTGAAGACCTCAACGATCTTGCGCGCCGCCTCGGCGTCCAGCCGTTGATTGAGCGCCACGATACCGCCAAAAGCCGAGACCGGATCGCAACGCAGCGCCCGCTCATAGGCCTCTGCAAGTGTTGCGCCTTCGGCGACGCCGCACGGGTTGGCGTGCTTGATGATCGCAACCGCAGCGCTGCGCGCCGGATCGAATTCAGCGACGCATTCGAAGGCAGCGTCCGTGTCATTGATATTGTTGAAGGACAATTGCTTGCCCTGGAGCTGCCGGGCGGTGGCCACGCCGAAACGCCTGTCCGGTCCCTTGTAGAAGCCAGCGTTCTGGTGCGGGTTCTCACCATAGCGCATGGCCTCGGCGAGCTCGCCGCCAATGGCGCGAAACGTCGGATTGGCTTCGCCCAGCTGCGCCGCGAACCAATTGGAAATCGCCGCGTCATAGGCGGCGGTGCGCGCATAGGCCTTTTGCGCCAGCTTGCGCCGCAGGGCCAGCGAGGTAGAGCCCTCATTGGCCGCGAGATCGTCGAGCACGGCCTGGTAGTCGGCGCCTTCGACCACCACCGCCACATCACCATGGTTCTTGGCCGCGGCGCGAATCATTGCCGGACCGCCGATGTCGATATTCTCGATGCAGTCATCATAGCCTGCGCCTGACGCCACCGTGGCCTCAAACGGATACAAATTGACGACGAGGAGATCGATTGGCCCAATGCCATTGGCCAGCATCGCCGCCTGGTGCTCAGGATTGTTGCGAATGGCCAGCAGGCCGCCATGCACCGCGGGGTGCAGGGTCTTGACGCGTCCGTCCATCATCTCCGGGAAGCCGGTGACTTCCGAGACGTCAGCAACTGGCAAACCGGCCTCGGCCAACGCCTTGCGGGTGCCGCCAGTGGAAATCAGCGCAATGTTACGGTCGACGAGAGCCCGGGCGAAATCAATGAGGCCGGTCTTGTCCGACACGGAGAGAAGTGCGCGAGTGACGCGACGCAGTTCGTTCGACATGTGAGATCCGTGTATTGTCCAATTGCATCCGGCCACAGTGACATCAGCAAGCGACCTGCGCGTTCGGCAGCGGGTCGATCTCAACGTTCATTGTATTGCGCGTCTGCTGATCCACCAGACGTGTGCATTTGTTACGAACCCACGCCAGGCCATCCAGCCTGGCTGACGGCGCGCCTGCAACTGCACGTGAGCTAGCCGTGAAGCGCGGCAGATAACACGGATACGCCGGTGATCCAATTCTGGCGACGACGCCCCCTTCGCGGAATTGTCGTGATAGCCCTGCCAGTTCAGCGATATCTGCGCCTTTGCAACGCGGCTATGCGTCAGATGCGGCCCGGCGATGGCCCGGCAGGCGCTTCCCAGCCAGTGCGCATGAAGCGCCAGCCGCACTCTGCTGACGCGCTCTGCCCTTCGACCGACAGATCGATCACCAGCTGGCGGGACGCCTTCACACCTCCTGGCGCCGCAAACCACACGCTCTCTTCTATGTGCACGGTCTGGCCAGGCGCTTCGAAGCGCCAGCGTTGGCCGTCAGGCAGCGACAGGGCCACCGCATGGCTCTCACTCTCTGCGATGGCTTCCACGGCAGGATGCAAGTGAAAACGAACGGTGGCCTGAACCGCGTCGCCGCTGGACCTGATCAGACGGTCGACGCCTTCAAGGCGGTCGCCGCCAGCGGGCAACCAAAGTTGCCGCTCGTGCACCACGCCGTGGCGCGTCAAATAGCCATCGTGGCTGGCCCGCAAACGAAAACCATCAGCATCGCTTGATCGCTCGGCCTGCACCTGCTCGGGGCCAGAGAGGATGACTGGTCCCAACAGGCGCTCCGCCATACGCGCCATGCGGTCTCCCGGAGGCGAGCCGGCGAAGCGGCACGATGAGGTGTCCGCCACGGTCAGCGTCGAATGCGCCGCAGTAGAGCGCGCGGCGAGCCGTGTCGGCCCGTGATCAACGGGACTTGCGCCGCAGTTCACCACTATGAGCGCGCCTGAAACTGAGAACTCGAACGACAGGCAACCGGCATGCGCCTCTGTCGAAAAGGCGCGAGGCGGCGGCGCACCTACATCAACGATCAGCAAGGCGCGATCGGCCACGATCCGCTCGTAGCCGCTCCATGGCGCATGGGTCATGGGCCGGGCATGAGCGTCGTCATAGGCGAGCACGGTCGCCAGCAGATCGGCCGCTGAAGCGCCCATGCCGTTAAACTGGGCGATAGCGCCATCCTCGTGACGGAACAGCCGCAACATGGGCATCATCCGGTCGATGGCGGTGATCAGCGCTAACGGTGGCTCAAGCCCCCTTGCCGTGTAGGTTTGACGGAGAGGCAAAAGGTCTGTCAGCAACTCCAGCAGACGGCGCGGATTACGGCTGATGTGGCCGCCATCCTGCAGCACGTGCTGATTGAGTAGCGCGGCGAGTTGGGCATCGGCGCGCGACTGGGCGCGGGGCGGCGGCGCGACGCAAAGATTGGCGAAACTCTGGGCGATAGCGATGAGCATGCGGTCATCCGCCGACACATCTGGTCCCGCCGCCACACGCAGCTGGCCGAGCGATCGGCCAATTGTGCGCATGAAGCGCAAGTAGAATGTCCGGTCGGCGCCCTCCAGCAGCAAGGGCGCTTGAGACAAAAATGAGATCAGCCGACGCGCCGCCACGCGCGGCAGGGCGCCAGCGCCCAGACGATCACCATCGTGCTCCAGGAAATCGTCAACAAGGCTGCGCGCATGCGCGCGGGCAATGTCCGTGTTGGCCGCGCGCAAATGCCGCAACCAACCGAATCCGCACAGCTCCTCATCCCATCGATGGCTCGGTGGCGACACGCCGAAAGGCGAATTGCCCCGGGTCTCGACCATACGTCCGGCGAACGAGAAAATTCCGGCATAAAATTCGGCCGCAACTGTGGGGTCCGAGGTGCGCAGGTCCTGAGGCGCCACTAACAGCCGTTCCGGCGTGCGCGACGCCGCCGGGAACACCCTGAGAGCGAGAGACCCGGCGAGCGAAAGGGCGCCAAGCAAGCTTTCGCGCGCAACCAGCGCATAAAGCTGCAATTTGTCGCCCATTGTCCCCACGCACTATCCCCCACATGCACCCAACGCTGGCGCCGCAACATCAAGCCCATGGGCCCGTATGCAATCATATGAACATGTCGGCAGCGCGTCGCGGCGCCGAACATTGCCCTCACCACCACTGCTGAAACGCAGTTAGATCATGAAATGCCCCTGCGGTGCATCCTCCCTGACGGGAGATGCACCAGGATCACGCGGCAGCATCCCGACCAATCTGGTCAACAGATCAGCAGGCGTCCGCCGCGATCTCTCGCACAAATCCATTTGCCCACATTCACTTGCAGCAATACCACTGCGTCCAGCGCGCCCACTGTGAGGGTCCGCCGCTGCGCAAGAACGCGCCGCAGGACGCCTCTCTCGCAGCGCCAGGAGCCTGATCAGGCGCGCCGCGACAGCCGCGCGGCAAAAAACCCGTCCAGCCCAGCCAGGCGCGGCTGATCCGACGGCAGCATCGACGGCAACGTGCGCACTTCCCCCTGTGCATTGATCGCCTGCGGCAGGCCTGGCAATTCATCGACCGAAACCATTGAGCGAACCATATCCGGGTTGCGGGCGAGCAGCGCCTCGATCTGTGCCTCACCCTCTTCCGGTTCCAGCGAGCATGTCGAATAGACCAGCCGGCCACCCGGCTTCAGCAGGGCCGCCGCGCAATCAAGGAGACGGGCCTGAACCGCCGCAACGGAGGCAATGTCAGCCGGACGTTTGGTCCAGGCGACGTCGGGATGGCGGCGAATGGTGCCAGTTGCGGAGCACGGAGCGTCCAACAGGATGGCGTCAAAAGGCCCCCCCCTGATCGCGGCAGGATCGACCGTCGCCAGATTGACGACATGGGTCGTTGGCGTCAGGCCAAGGCGCTGCATGTTGGCTGCGAGCCTTTCCATTCGCTCGGCCGAGCGGTCGAAGGCAGCCACTTCAGCGCCAGCGGCCAGCAATTGCGCCGTCTTGCCACCAGGCGCGGCGCACAAATCTGCGACCTTCTCCCCTGCACGCACCGCAAGCAAACGAGCCGGGATGGCGGCAGCCGCGTCCTGCACCCACCAGGCGCCTTCCCCATAGCCAGGCAGCGCATCCACCGCCTGCGAGGACAGCAACCGAATGGTATGGGTCGCCGACGTCGGGGCGCTAAGCTGCAGCTGGACGCCGTCGAGCCGCTCTGCCCATACGTCGGGGGTGTCTCGTATGGTGATGTCCAGACCTGGCTCCAGGCGCAGCGCAGCGGCGATAGCGCGTGCGTTGGCTTCGCCCCAATTCTCACGCCAGCGCGTCGCCAACCAGCGCGGAACATCCGTGTCGAGCGGATCCAGGTCGCCGACGTCGGCCTTGCGGGCCGTGACGTTACGCAACACGGCATTGGCGAGGCCCGCAAACGGGGCTGCGTTACGATCGGCGCGCGCAAGATTGACAGCCGTGTCGACCGCCGCGTGATCGGGAATATCCATGAACAGGATCTGCGCCGACGCGGTGACCAGCAGTGACTCGAGCGAGCCGCACTTCCGCGGATAGCCACGCTCCAGCAACTGCCCGAGCAGATGCTGGATGGAGCCGAGGCGCCGCAAGGTGGTCATGATGATGGCGCGGGCCAGCGCCCGATCGCGGTCGTCGAGCTCTCGTGTCTCCGCCGCAATCAGACGCTCGATCTGCAGGTCCTCCCCCGCGGGATCAATGACGCTGCGAATCACTGCGGCCGCAGCGCGCCGCGCGGCGCCGCCAGGACCGAGCGCCTGTTGCTGCGGGCTGCGCGCGCCACGCGTCCTGGCCCCGTTGGACTGGCCTTTCGGGGCATGCTGACGTCCCCGCCTGTCACCGGTGTTCATCCCCACGGACCTCTCCTGCCGGCCGACGGTTTGGTCGACGTGAAGGCGCTGCCTCCCCGTGATGGTTCGTTAACGGGAACGCCCCAACTCTTGCCCCAGGCGGCGGCCAGTTTTTGCAACTCGGTGATCCTGTTCTTGGTCGACGGGTGCGTGGAAAACAGATTGTCCATGCCACGCCCGGACAGCGGATTGATGATGAACAGTGGCGCAGTCGCCGGATGCGCCTCGGCGCGTTCGTCGGTGATTTGCGTGACGCCCTGTTCAATACGCGCCAGAGCCGACGCGAGCCAGACCGGTTCGCCACAAATCTCGGCGCCAAGCCTATCGGCTTCATACTCGCGCGAGCGGCTCACAGCCATCTGGATGACCATGGCGGCCAGCGGCGCCAGTATAGCCAGCAAAATTCCGGCAATTGGGCCCGGTCCATTGCCATTCTGGCGATTGCCGCCAAACAGCATGCCAAATTGCGCCAGGGATGAAATAGCGCCGCCAATGCTTGCGGCGATGGTCATCGTCAACGTGTCATGGTTGCGGATATGGGCCAGCTCATGCGCGACCACGCCGGCGAGCTGTTCGCGCGACAGCGCGTGCATCAGCCCGGTCGTCACAGCCACCGCGCCGTTTTGCGGATTGCGGCCTGTGGCGAATGCGTTCGGCTGGGGACTGTCGATGACATAGACCCGCGGAGGCGGGATATTGGCCCGGCGCGCCAGCTCATGGGTCATGTGCACCAGGTCCGGCGCCGACTGGGCGTTCACCTCCCTCGCGTTGTAGGCAGCCAGAGCCATGCGATCCGAATTCCAATAAGTGAACAGGTTCATCGCAACGGCGACGACCAGAGCCACCAACATGCCAGTAGCCCCGCCCAGCAAATAACCAACCACGCCGAAAAGCGCGGTCAGCGCGGCCAGCAGCACTGCGGTCCTCGCGTAATTCATGGCTGTTCTCCAATCGACCCTGTCGTCTTATGTGGGAACACCAGCGCGCATTTCGCAAGTCGGCTCCGGTGTGGCCGCAATTGGGGCTTAGGGAGCTTCGCAAGCGCCGAACGGTGGCGCATGGCGTGCAGCCGCCGCCAGCTCGGGCTATAGACCCCGACCTGGAATTCCTGCACAGGAATGTCGACAGGCTGTTGGCGGGATTACACTGAAACCTGAAACGCGCGGGACGCACCGGACGACGCGCCTGGAGGCTCGCGCAATGACGATATCGGACGCACCACCCTCATCCGTAGACGCCAGTTTCCCGCAAGAAGCAGCGCGCAAGCCGTTGACCGACGCTGCGCGGCGCGCGTTAGCCGAAGCGCAGGCGCGCCGTGAAGCGATGCAGCGCCGCGAGCAGGAACTCGCCGACCAGCGTGAACTCGGTGGTCGCGAAGGCCCCGACCCGGTCCGCTACGCGGATTGGGAAAACAATGGGATTGCCTCTGACTTCTAATGCGGGCTCCCGCGCCCCCGAACTTTGGCGCCAGCCTGTTCAGCGGGAACAATGCGTGGGCCTTCGCACGGGTAACAAAGCTGACGTCAGTTCTGATTTGGCGCCAGCCTGACCGTCCGACTGGCACGCCGGAAACCCTTTCTCGCCCAGCCCAGACCAACTGGTCTGCCATTGACCCCGGATGTGGAGCGCACCCAAGTGTCTGCCCAATCACGCACGATCTCACCGCTCGTCAAATTTGCGCTTGAGCTCGGCCCCCTAGGCGTGTTTTTCCTCGCCAACGCGCGTCCGCAACTGTTTGCGCCCTTGTTTGGCGCGCTGACGCCCCCGGGCGCTGTGGCGGCGGGGCAGGCGGGAATTTTTACGGCTACGGCGGCCTTTATGGCGGCGACAATCGCCGCGCTCGCCATACACTATGCGCTGGTCCGCAAACTGCCGATCATGCCTCTGGTCTCGGCGGTCGTCGTGCTGATCTTTGGCGGTCTCACGCTGGCGCTCGGTGACGATCATTTCATCAAGTTGAAACCCACCATTGTGAACTGTCTGTTTGGCGCGGCCCTGCTCGGCGGCCTCGCGTTCGGACGGTCGCTGCTGCACATCGTGCTCGACAGCATGATCAGCCTCACCGATGAGGGGTGGCGCAAACTGACCTTTCGTTGGGCAATTTTCTTTTTCGTGCTGGCGGCGCTCAATGAAATCGTGTGGCGCAACTGGTCCACGGATGTCTGGGTGAATTTTAAAGTGTTCGGCATCATGCCGCTGACCATGGTCTTCGCGCTCGCCCAGACGCCGCTGTTGCTGCGCTACGCGGCGCCGGAAACCGAGGCGCCGACGAAAGAGCGGCCGGACTCGCTCTTTGAGTGATGCCGCGCTTCCTCAGTCTACTGGAGCATAAATTGATACGGGTTCTGCGCGACCGCGCAGAGTCTCGTGACCGATGAAGCGGTAGCCCTGCGTTGGCGGCTCCGTGAGCCCCGCCGCCGTCAGTGCATCAGCTGAGATGAGCAGCGGCGTGCCGGCGGTCTTGGTCAATTGCTCAAGGCGCGCCGCCACATTAACCGCATCGCCCAGAACGGTGAACTCAAGACGGTCATCGTTGCCGATGGCGCCCACGAACGCCTCACCGAAATGTATGCCGGCGCCGATGCGGACGGGCGGCTCACCCAACGTCTCGCGCTCGGCTGACCAGTTTGCCATGGCCGTTACGATGTCCTGAGCGCAGGCAATAATCCGCGCGGCGTCATCGCTCTCTGACTGCAGAATCCCCGTCACGAGAAAGGCGCCATCGCCAATGAATTTATCGATGATCACATCATGCCGGCTTGCGATCCCGGTCAGGCGATCGCGGAAGCCATTGATCAGCCGGCTCAGGTCGGCAGCCTCAAGGCTTTCTTCCATACTCGTGGAATTTCTGATGTCCACGAAGAGCAGCCCAACACGCTTGCGACTGCCCTTTTTCAGCTCGCTCATACTCCTGTCAGCGAGGAGCTGTGAAAGCTCAGACGGCAGATAGCGCCCCAGATTGACCCGCCGCCTCGTCTCTTCCACCGCGCGCAGCAGCTGCCGACGGCCACGTACAGCCGCCAACCACGTGATGAACGCCATGCCGACCAGGATAAGGAAGCGCGCGGTGTTCGCGTTCTCGCCAAACATGAGGGCGAGAGGCCCGACCAGGGGCAAACGCTGCTCATAGCCCAGGTGCCCCTGGCCGACGGCGATGAGCAGCGCGCCAGTCACGATCAATATGCCCGTATAGGCCTGAACCCGTGGCCGCATTCGAACGATGGACGTGACCAGCACGAGGGGAATGGCGCTCGCTGCGGGATAAGCGCTGACAAAGTCGCCGCTCAGATCCATTGACCATGCGTTCATCGCAAGGTTGGCGAGCACCACGCCGACGTCGATGGTCACCGTGACATAGGCCATCCAGCTGCGCCACCGACCCAATATCACCAGAGCCAGGGCGAGGACGCCGGAAATGAACAGGATGAACAGGCTGGCGCGGGCGATGTGAATCATGGCCGCGGACGCCTTGTCGGCGAAATCTTCCGGTCCGGCGAGGAGCCACAGGATGACGTAGAGCACACCGCCCGTCGCGATGCGCACGTAGCTGACCTGACGCTCAGCCTCAAGGTCCGCCTTGCGCAGCAATTCAAGGCCATCATTGGGGGCCGGGCGGGCCATGTGGGCTTCCCTGTCGTGCTGGCCGCGATCAGGGCGAGGTACTACGACCTTCGACCGCGTCCGTGCAGCTGAGTATGTGAAATTGTCAGACCGAAATGATCCTCATCAGAACCGCACCCCCAGGCGTCGCAACGCCTCACCAAATGGACCGGCAAGACTGTTTGCAGTCAGCGGGCCAACATGCCGGTAGCGAATGATGCCTGCGCCATCGACGATGAAGGTTTCGGGCACGCCGTAGACGCCCCAATTGACGGCGGTGGACCCGTCTGCGTCAACGCCCACGGCGCCAAAGGGGTCACCTAACTGGCCGAGGAAGCGGCGCGCGTTCTCGGCCACATCCTTGTAGTTGACCCCGGCCAACTGCAGCCCGTCGACGGAGGCCAGTTGCATGAGGATTGGATGCTCCACCCGGCAAGGGCCACACCACGAAGCCCAGAAGTTGACGATGGTGACCTTCCCTTGCCTCAGCATCGCGCTGGAAACACCTGGCGTCGGATTTCCGTTGCGCGTCAGCCCCGGCAGCGGGGCCAGAGCGAGTTCAGGCGCGGCGCGATCGATCAGGGCGGAGGGCACGATCGCAGGGTCACCGCCCTTAATCAGGCGATGTGCAAACAGCACCGATAAAAGCAGAAACAGAATCAGGGGAACCGCGAGCAGATAACGGCGCGAGCCAGTCCTCATCGTGTCAGACCGCATGACCATTCTTCCCGGCGAACTTGGCCAATTCCGTCTCCACCCGTCGCAACTCCCGGCGCGCGACACGGCCCTGCCAGATCGTCCAGGCGGTCAGCCCGCCAACGAGCACGATGGCGACGAGATATGAGGCCACGATATATGCCGTGTATGCGTTCTCACCGGCAGCCATCAGCCAATCTCCCCACGGTTGACGCCCCGCGCCGCTCGATCCAGCAATTGAATGCGCCGGGTGCGCGTCCGTCTCCGCACGATCTCCGTGCGCATGCCAGCGACGTGGAGCGCGATCGCGATGATGGAAAGCGATACGGCCATCGACAGTAGAGGCCACAACATCGACGGATGCAGTGCGGGCCCATCGAGCCGCAGCACTGAGGCCGGCTGGTGCAGCGTGTTCCACCAGTCGACCGAGAACTTGATGATGGGGATATTGATAAACCCGACCAGGGTAAGGATTGCCACCGCCCGCGCCGCCCGAAGCGGATCATCGATCGCCTGCCACAAGGCCAGGATACCGCAATACATCAGAAACAGCACAAGCACTGATGTCAGCCGTGCATCCCACACCCACCAGGTTCCCCACATCGGCTTGCCCCAGATGGACCCAGTGACCAGACACAACAAAGTGAAAATCAACCCCACCGGGGCCGCCGCCTTCTGCGCCACATCCGCCAGGGGATGACGCCAGACCAGGGTCCCCAGAGCTGAGGCCGCCATCATCGTGTACAGGAATAGCGCCAACCACGCTGCCGGCACATGAATGAACATGATGCGGACGGTTTCACCCTGCTGATAATCCGCCGGCGCCATGAAGGCGAACCAGGTCGAGATGGCCAAGCTTACGCCACCAGTGATCGCCAGATAAGGCAACAGCCTGCCTGACCACTTCATGAAAACCACAGGATTGGCCAGCCCCATTACACCCATGGCGGTCTCACATCATTTCGTTGCTAGCGGCGTGCTTGCGAGTACGCCATCGCGGTTCGCTACGCACGGCACTAAAGGAAAAACCCGGCGCCTGGCCGGGTTCTTCTGTACACTCATCCTGGCAAAAATGCGCCGCCCATGCCTGGGCCAGAGGCATTGTGGCCCAGGTCAGCTGTTGAGCAAGCCGCGCACTTGCTGCAACTGGCCGAGACGCTCGAGCGCGATGCGCCGCTGATCATCATCCGTCGCAGCATCAACGGCGCCCTCAGCGTCCTTGATGACAACGTCGATAAGCTCGTCGGTGAGCTCCTCGACAGGCACCGCCTGCTCGGCAAGGATGGTCAAACCGTCGGGACGGACATCTGCAAAGCCGCCACGAACAAAGATGGCCTGCGCCTTGCCGGGAGTCTCAACGGTGATGACGCCAGGCTTGAGCACGGCCATGAGCGGAGCATGTTTTGCAAGAACGGTCAGATCGCCGTCGATCGACGGAACGATCACCGCCTCGACCTCACCGGAAAACAGCAGACGCTCCGGGGCGACCAGTTCAAAGTGGAAGTTTTCCGCCATGGGGCGCTGCTCCAAAATGGCTTCTGGCCGTTACGCCAGATGGCATAGCAGATTGCAAAGCTTCGGTCAGGCGCAAGAGCCTGACGGGGTGGACGGCCCCGCACCAGCGGGGCCGCTCAACCTCAGACCTCAGCGGCCAGCTTCTGGGCCTTCTCGACAGCCTGGTCGATGGAGCCAACCATGTAGAAGGCGGCTTCCGGCAGGTGGTCGTACTTGCCCTCGACCAGACCCTTGAAGCCGGCGATGGTGTCTTCGAGAGAAACCAGCTGGCCAGGAGCGCCCGTGAACACCTCGGCGACGTGGAACGGCTGGCTGAGGAAGCGCTCGATCTTGCGGGCGCGCGCCACGGCCGTCTTGTCGTCTTCGGACAGTTCGTCCATGCCCAGAATGGCGATGATGTCCTGAAGCGCCTTGTAGCGCTGCAGCACTTCCTGGACCCTACGGGCGACGTTGTAGTGCTCTTCGCCAACAACCAGCGGCGACAGCATGCGCGACGTCGAGTCGAGCGGGTCCACGGCCGGGTAGATGCCCTTCTCGGCGATCGTACGCGACAACACGGTCGTTGCGTCCAGGTGGGCGAAGGAGGCGGCCGGCGCAGGGTCAGTCAAGTCGTCGGCCGGCACGTAAATGGCCTGCACCGAGGTGATCGAACCCTTATTGGTGGTGGTGATGCGCTCCTGCAGAGCGCCCATGTCCGTCGCCAGCGTCGGCTGATAGCCCACGGCCGAAGGAATACGGCCGAGCAGCGCCGACATCTCCGAACCCGCCTGGGTGAAGCGGAAGATGTTGTCCACGAAGAACAGCACGTCCTGGCCCTGATCGCGGAAGTGCTCAGCGACGGTAAGACCAGTCAGCGCAACGCGGGCGCGGGCGCCCGGAGGCTCGTTCATCTGACCGAACACGAGAGCGCACTTGGAGCCAGCGGTCGAACCGTTGTTCTCATGCGGGTCGACGTTCACGCCCGACTCGATCATCTCGTGATAGAGATCGTTGCCTTCACGCGTACGCTCACCGACGCCAGCGAACACGGAGTAACCACCGTGCGCCTTGGCGATGTTGTTGATCAGCTCCTGGATGAGCACGGTCTTGCCCACGCCAGCGCCGCCGAACAGGCCGATCTTGCCGCCACGTGCGTAGGGCGCCAGCAGGTCAACAACCTTGATGCCGGTGACGAGAATCTGCGCTTCGGTCGACTGCTCCGAGTAGCTCGGGGCCGGCTGGTGGATGCCACGACGGGCTTCAGCCTGCACCGGGCCCGCCTCATCGACCGGCTCGCCGATCACGTTCATGATGCGGCCGAGCGTCCCGGCGCCAACCGGAACTTCGATCGGCTTGCCGGTATCGACTACGGCCTGACCGCGTACCAGACCTTCGGAGGTGTCCATGGCGATGCAGCGCACGGTGCTTTCGCCGAGCTGGGCGGCGACTTCGAGCACCAGGCGGTTACCCTGGTTGGTGGTCTCAAGCGCGTTCAGAATTTCTGGCAGGTGGCCATCGAACTGCACGTCAACGATAGCGCCAATGACCTGCGTGATGCGTCCTGCGGAGGTTTGTGCAACCATGGGAAGCTCCCGTCCGAGCCCGTACGGGCCTCGCCTTTAGAAGTTGTCGAGCGCCGCGGATCACCGCGCGTCGCACTGGAATTGGAGTTGGCCGGCGCCGTCAACCAGATGGATGGTCGGCGCGCCGGCCTGAGTTCAGCCAGATCAGAGCGCTTCGGCACCCGAGATGATCTCGATCAGTTCCTTGGTGATAATCGCCTGGCGGGTGCGGTTGTAGATCAGCGTCTGCTTGCGGATCATCTCACCGGCATTGCGCGTGGCGTTATCCATGGCGCTCATCTGGGCGCCGTAGAAGGAAGCGTTGTTCTCGAGCAGGGCGCGCAGAATCTGCACCGTAACGTTACGTGGCAGGAGCGATTCGAGAATCTCCTCCTCGCTCGGCTCGTAATCGTAGACAGCGCCCCCCAGCCGATCACCCACGCCATCGGCAGGGATCTGGGCCGGAATGATTTGCTGCGCCGTGGGCACCTGCGAGATCACCGACTGGAACCGCGAGTAGAACAGCGTGGCCACGTCGAACTCGCCGGCTTCGTAAAGCGCGAGCACCTTGCGACCAATATCATCCGCCACATCCCAGGTCAGGTTCTTGACCGAGCGCAGCTCGATATAGTCGACGATCTTGTCCTCGAACTGGCGACGAAGGCCATCATAGCCCTTCTTGCCGACGAGGAGCATCTTGACCGTCTTGCCTTCGGCGATCAGCGACATAGCCTGTTCGCGGGCCATGCGGATGATCGACGAATTGAACGCGCCAGCCAGACCACGTTCACCGGTGCACACCACCAGCAGGTGAACCTTGTCAGAACCCGTGCCAGCCAGCAGCCGGGGGGCGCCCGGCTGACCAGCCACGCCTGCGGCCAGGTTACCGAGCACCTGACCCATGCGCTCTGCAAATGGGCGCGCAGCCTCGGCCGCGCTCTGCGCGCGGCGGAGTTTCGCCGCCGCGACCATCTGCATGGCCTTGGTGATTTTCTGCGTCGCCTTCACCGAGGCGATGCGATTGCGAAGATCCTTAAGCGAGGCCATGCTTGCCGCCCTTCAATCAGGCGAAGGTCTTGGCGACGTCGGCGACGACGGCCTGAAGCTTCGCAGCGACGTCGTCGCTCAGGTCCTTCGATGCACGGATCGACTCGAGGATGTCGGCGTGACGGCCACGCAGGGCGCCAAGCAGCGTGTCTTCGAACTCGCGAACGCGCGACACCGGGAGATTGTCCAGATAGCCGTTCACGCCAGCGTAGATCACCGCAACCTGCTCTTCCATCTTCAGCGGCGAGAACTGCGGCTGCTTCAGGAGCTCGGTCAGACGGGCGCCGCGGTTCAGCAGGCGCTGGGTGGTGGCGTCAAGGTCAGAACCGAACTGGGCGAAGGCCGCCATCTCGCGGTACTGGGCCAGCTCGCCCTTGATCTTGCCGGCGACCTTCTTCATGGCCTTCGTCTGGGCCGAGGAGCCCACGCGCGACACCGACAGACCGACGTTCACGGCAGGACGAATGCCCTGGAAGAACAGATCCGTCTCAAGGAAGATCTGACCGTCGGTGATCGAGATCACGTTGGTCGGGATGTAGGCCGACACGTCGTTCGCCTGGGTCTCAATGACCGGCAGCGCGGTCAGCGAGCCCGAGCCGCTCTCCTCGTTCATCTTGGCGGCGCGCTCAAGCAGACGGGAGTGCAGATAGAACACGTCGCCAGGATAGGCTTCACGACCCGGAGGACGACGAAGCAGGAGCGACATCTGACGGTAGGCGACGGCCTGCTTGGACAGGTCGTCATAGGTGATCACGGCGTGCATGCCGTTATCACGGAAGAACTCGCCCATGGCGCAGCCGGCGAAGGGCGCAAGGAACTGCATCGGCGCCGGATCAGAGGCGGTGGCGGCGACGACGATCGAGTACTCGAGCGCGCCGTTTTCTTCCAGCACCTTCACGAACTGGGCGACCGTGGAGCGCTTCTGGCCCACGGCGACATACACGCAGTACAGCTTCTGCGATTCGTCATTGCCCTGGTTCAGCGGCTTCTGGTTCAGAATGGTGTCGAGGGCGATAGCCGTCTTGCCAGTCTGACGGTCGCCAATGATCAGCTCGCGCTGGCCACGACCAACCGGGATCAGGGCGTCAATCGCCTTCAGACCAGTCGCCATCGGCTCATGCACCGACTTGCGCGGAATGATGCCCGGCGCCTTGACGTCGACCTGACGGAATTCGGTCGCCTGGATGGGACCCTTGCCGTCGATCGGATTGCCCAGCGCGTCGACTACGCGGCCGAGCAGGCCCTTGCCAACCGGCACGCTGACGATGTCGCCAGTGCGCTTGACGGTCTGGCCTTCAGCGATGTCGCGGTCGGAACCGAACACCACCACGCCGACGTTGTCGTTTTCCAGGTTGAGCGCCATGCCGCGCACACCTGATTCAAACTCGACCATCTCGCCGGCCTGGACCTTGTCCAGACCGTAGCAACGAGCAATACCGTCACCGACGGAAAGAACCTGGCCGACTTCGGAGACCTCAGCCTCCTGGCCGAAGTTCTTGATCTGCTCTTTCAAAATGGCGGAAATTTCTGCGGCCCGAATGTCCATCAGCCGACCTCTTTCATCGCGAGACGGATCGAATTGAGTTTATTTCGCAGGCTGGCGTCGAGCATCCGACTGCCCAGCTTGACGATGACGCCGCCGATGATCGACGGGTCGATTTTCACGTGCAGGTCGACATCGCCACCGGCGACATCACGCAGCGCCTGCTTCAGGTCGGCGACGACCTGATCGGACGGCTGGCTTGCAAGCGTCACATCAGCGCGGACCACGCCCTTTCGGGCAGCCACCAGCGCTTTGTACGCCGCAATCATCTGCTGAACTGCGAACAGTCGGCGACGGGATGCGACGAGTTTCAGAAAGTTTGCGGCGAGGCCGCTAATTCCGGACCGATCGAGGATCGCGGTGACAGCCGCAAATTGCTCATCCGCCGAAAATACCGGACTCCGGACGAGGCGCTGCAGGTCGGCGCTCTCCTTCACCAGGGCGTCGAACCGGTTGAGGTCATTTTCAACCTGATCAATCGCGGCGGCGCCTGCCTCAGCTGCCGTTTCCAGCAATGCAGAAGCGTAGCGGGCGGCGACCCCTGAAATCGGACCTGTCAATGAAGGCTGTTCGGCCACGTCGGCGTCTCACTTTCAGGCTCACGTTCGTGCACACTGCGTCATTGGCATGACGCGCACCGTCGCGCGAGCACATGGACAGGGAGCGGGCGGCCTTTTCAGCGACCCGTTGGCAGGTCCCCTATCATGGTGATTATTGACGTGCAACCGCTTGCGGACACTTCCACGTCGCACGATAGGCTTGTTTGCGCCCATATCGCACGGGTTGCGACCTTCGACGCCGTCAGGACGCAGCGGCACATTACGCTGTGGAGAGCGCTCGCCGCCAGCTTCCATGACCCACACTGCATCACCCCGCTCTGAATTCGGCTGATTCTCCCGTTGACGCGGACCTGACGAGACAGGCTGACCGCCCAACAATGGCGAGCAGTTGGCTGGTCTGGCGCAACCTGCTTCACGTTGACGCCTGTGCGGAAGCGCGCCGTCGCAGGGCCGGCTTAATGGAAGGACTGTGGATCGATGTCGACAACTACCCGGACTCGCGTGGCTGGTCTCGGGCTCAAAGCGATTACCTGACGCAGATAGGCCTGCACGTCGACATTCCTGTTTGATTTGAACAGCAGGCGAAAGCGGTGCTGACCGCGGATGACGGCCAGCGGTGCCTCCGCGGGACCCAGAACGAGGACATCGGGCGCGCCAGGCGTGTTTGCAACCCCATGGGCCGCGGCTGCCAGCGCGCGGGCGTGGCGCTCGGCTTCGTCGCGATCGGGCGCGGCAACAATGATCGCCGCCAGGCGACCGAACGGAGCGAGGCCCGCCGCCTCGCGGGCGGCGATCTCCTCTCGATAGAAACGCTCTGTGTCGCCAGAAACCAGCGCCTGCATGACCGGGTGGTCAGGTTGATGGGTTTGCATTAGCGCGCGGCCAGGCTTGTCGCCGCGTCCCGCGCGGCCCGTCACCTGCTGGAGCATCTGGAAGGTCCGCTCAGAACCGCGGGGATCGCCAGAAGACAGGCCGACGTCAGCATCCACCACCCCTACGAGCGTGAGTTTCGGAAAGTTGTGCCCTTTCGAGATGAGCTGGGTTCCAATGATGATATCAACGTCGCCTGCGGCCACAGCATCCAGTTCCTGTCGGATTCGCTCAGCCCCCCCCGCCAGATCACTGGAGAGCGTGACGCAGCGCGCCTCCGGGAAATGGGTTGCGACCTCCTCGGCGAGGCGCTCCACCCCGGGGCCTGCGGCCGTAAGCGACCCCACCTCGCCACAGGCAGGGCACGCATCTGGGCGACGCTCGGTGTGACCGCAGTGGTGGCAAACCAGGGCCCGACGAAAACGGTGTTCAACGAGGGTCGTCGAGCAATTCGGGCACGCCGCACGGTGGCCGCAGGACCGACAGATGGTGACCGGCGCATAGCCACGACGGTTCAGGTAGAACAATACCTGCTCACCACGCGTCAGGGTCTCGTGGGCCGTTTCGACGAGCGGCGCCGATAGCCAGCGCCCTCGTTCGGGCGGGTGCTTGCGCAGATCAATCGTCGCTAGCGCTGGCATCTGGCGGCGCCCGAAGCGCTCGGGCAGGCGCACATGCCTGTAACGTCCCCTCCCGGCATTGACGCGACTTTCGAGCGACGGCGTCGCTGAGGCGAGTATCACCGGAAACCCTTCGATCTGGCCCCGCACCACCGCCATATCCCTGGCGTGGTAATGCACGCCATCTTCCTGCTTGTACGCGGTCTCGTGCTCCTCATCGACGATGATCAGGCCGAGGTCGCAATAGGGCAGAAACAGCGCGGAGCGGGCGCCAGTCACCACCCGCACCTCCCCGCTGGCGACCCCCTCCAGCGTTCGCTCACGCTGCCTGGGGCTGACGCCCGAATGCCATTGGGCCGGTCGCACGCCAAAGCGCGCGGCGAAACGGTCGAGAAACTGTGCCGTGAGCGCAATCTCCGGCATCATCACCAAGGCCTGGCGGCCCTGCCGTAGCGCCTCTGCGACGGCTTCGAAATAGACCTCCGTCTTGCCTGAACCGGTGACCCCCTCCAGCAGGGTGACGCCGAAGCCGCCATCTGCGACGCTGCGTCCGAGCGCCGTCGCCGCCTCACTTT
Source organism: Camelimonas sp. FR25 (assembly GCF_059740505.1). NCBI lineage: Bacteria > Pseudomonadati > Pseudomonadota > Alphaproteobacteria > Hyphomicrobiales > Chelatococcaceae > Camelimonas > Camelimonas sp. FR25. The sequence continues at coordinate 40,435 of NZ_JCAWFG010000030.1, forward strand.
GTGCATCAGACAATTGGGAGGGCGAATAGCTGGGGTCTGGCGCCGGAACCGGCTGCGGGAGATCGACGCGGACCTCGAGGCAACCATCGTCGATCAGACCGTTGAGCACGGTCGCGCCCACTCCTGCGGCCTCCATGAGCTCTTTGCGCCCGAGCACAGCGCCGCCGGCAAGCGCCTCGAGAACCTTACGCCTTGCGTCAGTCATGCGCGTTGGCTGCTTTCCGGTAGCAGCCAATAAGAGCCGTGGCGGCTCTGGCGGCAGCTTGTTGGGCGGCCTGAGCGCGAGCTTGAGCACCTGACCGCGCGTCGCAAGGGTGTAACGCGCCACCCAGTCGAGCAGGGCTCGCAAGCCGTCAGGGATGACGGGCGCCTCCACCCTCTCAAGCACCGCCTTCAACTTACGCTCGGGGAGAGGTGCGTCGGACGGCCAGACGCGCCACACCACACCAAAGGTCTCCCGATTCCCGAACGGCACACGAACGATATCGCCGGCGCGCAGTTGCAGACTGGCCGGCGCGGCATAGGACCAGGTGGCGTCAAGCGCCAGCGGAGCCAGCACGTCGACGACAGCCATGGCATGTTCAGGATCATCCGCCAGCGGCAGAGTAAATGGCGTTCGATTGGCGCGGCTCATGGGCCGAGATAGCACCGATTCGGCGGCTGGTGCGATGGGCAGCGTGCGGCGCGCGATGAGCACCCCGCAACGCAACTGGATGTTAGGACCACCATGCGATTGTTTTGAACCGGAGGCCCACCACAGACTCGCGGCGCACACATTCTCACTGTTCCGGGATGCGCGGAATGTCAGTGTGGGTCTCGTTGCCGGCGAACATTGCCCTCAGTTCACGCCGCCCATGCGCGATTTGCAAGCATGATGGGCGGGCAGGATATGAAACAGAGCGAGGAGGCCGTCGACTATCGCCGGTCTCGCGAACAAGGTGTGAACGAGAGGTGCGCGGAATGATCATGACGGCGGACGTTCATGACGTATTCCAGAGTTGGCTCGAACACCTCGCAAGCGTGCGTCGCCTGTCGCCGCTGACGTTGGAGGCCTATGGACGCGACCTGCGGCAGTTCTTTGGTTTTCTCACAATCCGGCTTGGGGCCTGTCCCAGCATGGACGGGCTTGCCAACCTTCGACCCATCGATCTGAGGGCATTCCTGTCCGAGAGACGGCGTGACGGCGTCGATAACCGTACGCTCATGCGCCAGCTGGCGGCGCTGCGGTCCTTCGCGAAATTTGCCGAGCGTCAGGGATTGGCAAGCCTCAGCGCCATCGCAGCGGTTCGTGGCCCGAAATTGACGCGCAATCTGCCACGCCCGCTGCTGGCGAGCGCCGCGGTCGCCGTAACTGACGCAACGACACGCGCGGGCGACGACAGGCCCGCCTGGGTGCTGGCGAGGGACGCCGCCGTGCTGGCGCTGCTCTATGGAAGTGGCCTGCGGATCAGTGAAGCGCTTGCCATTACGCGCCAGGATGCCCCCTTGCCAGGGACTGACTCAATCACCGTCGTCGGCAAGGGCGGAAAAACCAGGTCGACGCCTGTCCTACCACAGGTGGCTGCTCTGATCGCAGACTATATCGCTCAATGCCCCTGGCCGTTGCCGCCAGATGGCCCACTGTTTGTCGGTGTACGCGGCGGCAAACTGTCGCCGCGTATCATCCAGTTGGCGATGCAACAGCTGCGGGGCGCGCTTAACCTGCCCGACAGCGCTACACCCCATGCCTTACGCCACTCGTTCGCCACGCATCTGCTCGGAGGCGGCGCCGATTTGCGCAGCATCCAGGAGCTGCTCGGGCACGCATCTCTGTCCACGACCCAAGGCTATACAAAAATCGATTCCGTCCGGTTGCTCGACGCCTACCAGACCGCGCATCCGCGAGCGGAAATCAAGCAATAAAGGCGGACGGCCCTACCGGCCGCCCGCCCTCATCTTTGCCCTCGTCGGGAATGTCCCGCTCAGATATGGATGGCGCGCTTATCAACGGCCAGCGCCGCTTCCCGCACCGCCTCTGACATCGTCGGATGCGCGTGCGTCGAACGCGCCAGATCTTCCGCCGATCCGCCAAACTCCATGAGGACGACCGCCTCGTGGATCATTTCACCGGCATTGGCGCCAACGATATGCACGCCCAGCACCTTGTCGGTCGCCTTATCGGCGAGCACTTTGACAAAACCATCGGTGGCGCGGTTAGCGCGCGCACGGCCATTGGCGGTGAAGGGGAACTTGCCGACGCTGTAGGCGACCCCAGCGGCCTTGAGCTCCTCCTCGGTCTTGCCGACCGTGGCGATCTCCGGCTGGGTGTAAACGACTGCCGGGATGACATCGTAATTGACGTGGCCAGCCTTGCCAGCGATCAGCTCTGCAACGGCGATGCCCTCATCTTCACCCTTGTGCGCCAGCATCGGTCCGACAACCACATCACCGACCGCAAAGATGCCCGGCACATTTGTCTGGTAGTGGGAATCGATGGCGACGCGGCCACGCTCATCCAACGCCACACTCGCCTCCTGCAAGCCGAGGCCATCGGTGTAAGGCTTGCGACCAATGGCGACCAGCACGACATCGGCGCTGACGGTCTCTGCCTCGCCACCTGCCGCCGGCTCTACGGTGAGCGACACGCCAGCGTCCGAGGCCGTTGCCCCCGTAACCTTTGCGCCAAGCCGGAATGAGATGCCCTGCTTTTGGAACAGGCGCTGCGCCTGCCTGGCCACTTCATCGTCCATGCCAGGCAGGATGCGATCGAGGAACTCGATCACCTCAACCTGCGCGCCAAGGCGACGCCAGACCGAACCAAGCTCGAGGCCGATAACGCCCGCGCCGATCACCACAAGCTTGCCAGGGACCTGTGCAAGCTCAAGCGCGCCAGTCGAGGAAACGATGTGCGTCTCGTCAATCTCGACGCCCTTCAGCGGCATCACATCGGAACCCGTGGCGATGACAATGTTGCGGGTTTCCAGAACCTGGCTGGCGCCGTCTTCAGCGGTCACCTCAACCGTGCCGGCTCCAAGAACCTTGCCGGCGCCTATGTAGCTGTCAATCTTGTTCTTCTTGAACAGGAAAGACACGCCATTGACGTTTGCGGACACCGTGTCCGTCTTGTGCGTCATCATGGCCGCAAGGTCGAGCTCTGGCGTACCGACGCCAATGCCGAGCGCCTTGAACCCATGGCCTGCCTCTTCGAACATCTCCGAGGCATGCAGCAGGGCTTTGGACGGAATGCAACCAACGTTCAGGCACGTGCCGCCAAACGTCTTGCGCTTCTCAACCACCGCCGTCTTGAGCCCAAGTTGGGCAGCCCGGATGGCGCAGACGTAGCCGGCTGGGCCGGAACCGATGACGACGAGATCGTAGCTCATAATATATCTCTCAGGACCACATGGATGTGGGGCGCCCCAAACCCTAAACGGCCGGAGCGCGGGCTTTCGACGTGATCAGAGGTCGAGGACCAGGCGGGTCGGATCCTCGAGATTTTCCTTGATGCGCACGAGGAAGGTGACCGCTTCCTTCCCGTCAATGATGCGGTGATCGTAGCTGACCGCCAGATACATCATCGGCCGGGCGACAATCTGCCCCTTGTAAACGACAGGGCGCTGCTCAATGCGGTGCATGCCAAGAATCGCCGACTGCGGTGCGTTCAGGATCGGCGTCGACATCAGCGAACCGTAAATGCCGCCATTGGAGATCGTGAAGGTGCCGCCCTGCATGTCCTCGATCTTCAGCTGACCGTCACGCGCCTTGCGGCCGTAATCGGAAATCTGCTTCTCGATGTCAGCGATCGACAGCGTGTCTGCATCGCGCACGACAGGGACCACGAGACCCTTCTCGGTGCCGACGGCGACGCCAATGTGATAATAGTTCTTGTAGACGATATCAGCGCCATCGATCTCCGCGTTGACGGAGGGCACGTCCTTCAGCGCCTGCACGGCAGCCTTGGCGAAGAAGCCCATAAAGCCGAGCTTGGCCCCATGCTTCTTTTCAAATGCATCCTTGTACTGGGCGCGCAGCTCCATCACCGCGGTCATATCCACGTCGTTGAACGTGGTCAGCATCGCAGCCGTTTGCTGGGCGTCCTTGAGACGGCGCGCGATGGTCTGGCGCAGACGCGTCATCCGCACCCGCTCTTCACGCGAGGCGTCATCGGGAGCGGAGGGGGCGCGCACCGAAACTGGCTCTGCCGGCTGCACGGCGGGCGCATTGGCGAGCCGACCCACGGCGCCCAGCATGTCGCCCTTGGTCACGCGGCCGTCCTTGCCGGTCCCAGCGACTGAGGCCGGATTGACCCCGCTCTCTGCAGCGATGCGCGCCACAGCCGGACCGTTGTCGGCAGCCTTCGCCACCGCGGGGCTCGAGGCCGGCTGTGCGGCCTGCGGCTCCTCCTTGCGTGGCGCTGGAGCCGCGGCGCCTGCTGCGCCTTCGGCGATGGACCCGAGCAGCGCACCGGCGCCGACGGTCTCGCCTTCCTGGGCGGTGATCTCGGACAGCACGCCCGACGCCGGCGCGTTCACTTCAAGCGTGACCTTGTCGGTTTCGAGTTCGCAAAGCGCCTCGTCCGCTTTCACGGCGTCGCCCGGCTTCTTGAACCAGCGGCCGACGGTCGCTTCGGTCACCGATTCACCAAGGGTTGGAACGCGAATTTCGGTCGCCATGATTATGTCGGTCTTTCCTTCAGTGACGGGCTTGCAGTCTGGCCTGCGTGTGGGCGACAGGCGCATGCTGCACGTCAGATTACAGATCAGGCGAGAACGGGCCGCCGTCATGTGCTCGCCCGTCACATTCACCTGTAGAGAGCGGGTCCCGCAACGGCGCCGCTGACATCATTAAACAATTTGCACTGCCCCGGCGACAGGCCGGGGCAGCCGGTTGTGATCAGGCCGCGAAGGCGTCGTCGAGGAATGCCTGCAACTGCGCCAGATGCTTCGACATCTGTCCAACGGCAGGAGAGGCAGCGGCTGGGCGACCTGCATAGCGCGGCCGCGTAGCCTGGGCGTTGCTGTGCTCCAGCACCCATTCCAGATAGGGCTGGACGAACGTCCATGCGCCCATGTTCTTCGGCTCTTCCTGACACCACACGAGGTCGGCGTTCGGGAAACGGCTCATCACATTGGTCAGCGACTTCACCGGGAACGGATAGAGCTGCTCGGCCCGGAGCAGATAGACGTCATCGACGCCACGCTTCTCGCGTTCCTCGAGGAGGTCATAATAGACCTTGCCAGTGCAGAGAATGACCCTGCGGATACGGTCGTCCTTGGCCAGCTTGATGGCGCTGGTCTCCGGATAACGCTCGGCGTCGTCGTGCAGGATACGATGGAAGGTCGAACCTTCCGCCAGCTCCGCCAGCGACGACACGCAACGCTTGTGACGCAGCAGCGACTTCGGCGTCATCAACACCAGCGGCTTACGGAAGTCGCGCTTCAGCTGACGACGCAGGATGTGGAAGTAGCTGGCGGGCGTCGAGCAGTTCGCCACCTGCATGTTGTCTTCGGCGCAGGCCTGCAGATAGCGCTCAAGGCGCGCCGAGGAGTGCTCCGGACCCTGCCCTTCATATCCGTGCGGCAGCAGCATGACCAGGCCAGACATGCGCAACCACTTGCGCTCGCCCGACGAGATGAACTGGTCGACCACGACCTGTGCGCCGTTGGCGAAGTCGCCGAACTGCGCTTCCCACATCGTCAGGGCGTTGGGCTCGGCCAGCGAGAAGCCATACTCAAAGCCGAGCACAGCTTCCTCAGACAGCATGGAGTTGACCACCTCGTAGCGGGCCTGGCCGTCAGCAAGGTGATTGAGGGGCTTGTAGCGGCGATCCGTCTCCTGATCGTGCACCACCGAGTGACGCTGCGAGAACGTGCCACGCTCGACGTCCTGGCCCGACAGGCGGATCGGATGCCCTTCGAGCAGCAGCGAACCGAACGCCAGCGCTTCGGCGGTCGCCCAGTCGATGCCCTCGCCGCTTTCGATCGCCTTGCGCCGCGTATCCATGAAACGGGCGATGGTGCGGTGAGCGGTGAAGTCCTTGGGCAGCTCGGTGAGGCGCGCGCCAATCTGCTTCAGCTGGTCCATGGGCACGCCCGTGTGACCGCGACGCGGGTCGTCACCGTCTTCGCGCACGGCCTTCATGCCCGACCAGCGACCGTCGAGCCAGTCAGCCTTGTTCGGCTTGTAGGTCTGCGCCGCCTCGAACTCTGCGTCGAGATGCGCCCGCCACTCCGCCTTGCGCTCGTCAACCTGCGCCTGGGTCACGACGCCCTCAGCGATCAGCTTGCTGGCGTAGATGTCCAGCGTGGTCAGATGCTTGCGGATGGTCTTGTACATCAGTGGCTGGGTGAACGCCGGCTCATCGCCCTCGTTGTGACCAAAGCGGCGATAACAGAACATGTCGATGACGACAGGCTTGTGGAAACGCTGGCGGAACTCTGTCGCCACTTTGGCGGCGAACACCACGGCTTCCGGATCGTCGCCGTTGCAGTGGAAGACAGGCGCCTCGACCATCTTCGCCACATCCGATGGATAAGGCGACGAGCGCGAGAAGCGCGGATTGGTGGTGAAACCAATCTGATTGTTGATGATGAAATGCAGCGAACCGCCGGTCCGGTGGCCCTTCAGACCGGAGAGACCGAAGCATTCAGCCACCACGCCCTGGCCAGCGAAGGCGGCGTCGCCGTGGATGAGCAGCGGCATCGCCTTCGAACGCTCAATGCGATCGTCCAGCTGATCCTGCTTGGCGCGAACCTTGCCGAGCACCACGGGATCGACAATCTCAAGGTGCGAGGGATTGGCCGCGAGCGACAGGTGCACCTGATTGTTGTCAAAGGCGCGGTCTGACGAAGCGCCGAGGTGGTACTTGACGTCACCCGAGCCTTCGACGTCGTCCGGCTTGAACGAGCCGCCCTTGAACTCATTGAAGATTGCGCGGTGCGGCTTGCCCATCACCTGGGCCAGCACGTTCAGACGGCCCCGGTGGGCCATACCCAATGAGATGTCGCGCACGCCAAGGGCGCCGCCACGCTTGATGATCTGCTCAAGGGCGGGAATGATCGATTCGCCGCCATCCAGACCAAAGCGCTTGGTGCCGGTGTACTTAAGATCAATAAACTTCTCGAAGCCTTCAGCCTCGATCAGCTTGTTGAGGATGGCGCGCTTGCCCTCCGGCGTGAAGGTTACTTCCTTGTCCGGACCTTCAATGCGCTCCTGGATCCAGGCCTTCTCCACCGGGTCCGAGATGTGCATGAACTCGAAGCCGATGGTCTGGCAATAGGTGCGCCGCAGGATCTCGAGCATCTCGCGCAAGGTGGCGAACTCAAGTCCCAGAACGTTGTCGATGAAAATCTTCCGGTCGTAGTCGGCTTCCTCGAAGCCGTAGGACGACGGATGCAGCTCGATGTGGTCACCACGCGACTCAAGGCGCAACGGGTCCAGATCGGCATGCAGATGACCGCGCATGCGGTAGGCGCGGATCATCATGATGGCGCGCACGCTGTCGCGGGTCGCCTGGGCGACAGCGCTCTCGGACAGGTCGACGCCCTTCTCCTGCGCCTTCTTGCGCAGCTTGTCGCCGACGACCTTCTCCGCTGGCCAGTCGCCGTCCATCGCCGACACCAGTTCTCCATTGGCGTGAACGGGCCAGTTCGCACGGCGCCAGGATGCGCCTTCCGCATTCTTGCGTACCAAAGACGCGTCGTCGTTCAGTCCGCCGAAGAAATCCCGCCATTCAGCGTCGACAGAAGCCGGGTTATTCTCAAACCTGGCCTGGAGCTGCTCAAGGTAGGCGGCGTTCCCCCCGTAGAGGAATGCGGTGTCGGCAAAAAGAGCGTTGTCGTCCTGTCGCGCCATAACTGTTGTCCCTGCCGGAACGCGTTTGCGGCCATCATCCTTGTGGCGCGCCACACATGGCCTTGCGGCCCCAGTCCCCCTTCCTCCGGTGCGAAAGGGGAGACGCGAACCGGCCGTTCGATGGTCGGTTCGCCAAATTGATAGTGTCTGCTGGAGGTTACTGAACCCCAAAGCTGGCGACGATATGGTGACCGTCGCCAGACTTATCCAGCCGCAGCTCAGCCCTTGAGAACTTCGACCAGGGTCTTGCCAAGGCGAGCTGGCGAAGGCGACACGCGAATGCCAGCCGCTTCCATCGCCGCGATCTTGTCCTCAGCGCCGCCCTTGCCGCCCGAGATGATGGCGCCAGCGTGGCCCATACGACGACCGGGGGGAGCGGTGCGGCCAGCGATGAAGCCAACCATCGGCTTCTTGCGGCCACGCTTGGCCTCATCCTTGATGAACTGGGCGGCGTCTTCCTCGGCCGAGCCGCCGATCTCACCGATCATGACGATCGATTCGGTCTTCGGGTCCGCGAGGAACATCTCGAGCATGTCGATGAACTCGGTGCCCTTGACCGGATCACCGCCGATGCCGACTGCGGTGGTCTGACCGAGGCCTTCGTTCGTGGTCTGGAACACGGCTTCATAGGTCAGCGTGCCGGAGCGCGAGACGATGCCGACATTACCGGGCTTGAAGATGTTGGCCGGCATAATGCCGATCTTCGATTCGCCAGCCGTGACGACGCCCGGGCAGTTCGGCCCGATGAGGCGCGATTTTGAACCCTGCAGCGAACGCTTGACGCGCACCATGTCGAGCACCGGAATGCCCTCGGTGATGCAGACGATCAGCGGGATTTCCGCATCGATGGCTTCGCAGATGGCGTCAGCGGCGCCCGGCGGCGGCACGTAGACCACGGTCGCGTTGGCGCCAGTGCGCTCGGCAGCTTCAGCCACGGTGTCGAACACCGGCAGGCCGAGGTGGGTCGAACCGCCCTTGCCTGGCGAGGTGCCGCCAACCAGAGTCGCGCCATAAGCGATCGCCTGCTCGGAGTGGAAGGTCCCGGTCTTGCCGGTAAAGCCCTGGGTGATGATCCGGGTGTTCTTGTCAATCAGAATGGACATCAGCCCTGCTCCTTCACGGCCTTGACGATTTTCTGGGCCGCGTCATCGAGATCGTCGGCGGGAATCACGTTGAGACCCGAGTCACGAATGATCTGCTTGCCCTCTTCGACATTGGTGCCCTCGAGACGGACAACCAGCGGAACCTTGAGGCCAACGGTCTTCACAGCGGCGATGACGCCACGTGCGATGACGTCGCACTTCATGATGCCGCCGAAAATGTTGACGAGGATGCCCTTCACATTCGGATCAGAGGTGATGATCTCGAACGCCGCAGTGACCTTCTCTTCGCTGGCGCCGCCGCCGACGTCGAGGAAGTTGGCCGGCTCTTCGCCATACAGCTTGATGATGTCGAGGGTCGCCATCGCCAGACCCGCGCCGTTGACCATGCAGCCAATGGTGCCGTCGAGCGCGATGTAAGCGAGATCATGCTTTGAAGCTTCGATTTCCTTCGAATCTTCCTCGGTGATGTCGCGCAGCTCCACGATGTCGGGATGACGGTAGAGCGAGTTGCCATCGAAGCTGATCTTGGCGTCAAGGCACTTGAGCTGGCCCTGGGTCGTGACGATCAGCGGGTTGATCTCCAGCATCTCCATGTCCTTGCCGACGAAGGCAGCATAGAGAATGGCGGTGAGCTTCTCAGCCTGCTTGGCAAGGTCACCGGTCAGGCCGAGAGCCTTGGCGACAGCGCGACCGTGGTGTGGCATGACGCCGGTAGCCGGATCGACCGAGAACGACACGATCTTCTCGGGGCTGTCGTGGGCCACCTGCTCGATGTCCATGCCGCCTTCCGTCGAGACGACGAAAGCGATGCGGCCAGTCTCGCGGTCCACGAGCATCGACAGGTAGAATTCCTTCTCGATGTCCGAGCCGTCCTCGATGTAAAGACGGTTGACCTGCTTGCCAGCCTCGCCGGTCTGGATGGTCACGAGGGTCGCGCCAAGCATCTGCTGCGCGAATTCACGGACTTCCTCGACCGACTTGGCCAGGCGCACGCCGCCCTTCTCGCCAGCCGAAGCTTCCTTGAACTTGCCCTTGCCGCGGCCGCCCGCGTGGATCTGGCTTTTCACCACCCAGAGCGGGCCGCCAAGCTCGCGCGCAGCGGCCTCGGCCTCGTCAGCCGAAAAAATAGCCTTGCCGCGGGAGACCGGCGCGCCGAACTCCTTGATGACGGCCTTGGCCTGGTACTCGTGAATATTCATTCGAAGCGTCCCTCTATGCCCGATGGGGCTTCAGTTGCTATCGAACTGGCGATGTGCGTGCGCCAGTCGTCCGATATATGAGGCCCCAGCAGGGCGCCGTTCTGGTCTGGACAGCTGCTGACAGCCATCCACGCAACACAATTCACTGTGTGCCTGCAAAAGCAGGGCGCCAGCATTCAATCTGTAACCGTGAACGCGTTTCCGGAACGGTCCGGTTAAACGCCCTCTCGTTACAGCGTCTGCCTTGCCGACAGCCGGACGCCTGTGCGCCGACATCGTCATGGCAGACAGCGCCGAGAACTGCTGCGCAACTCTGGCCCGGACCGAACGGTCTGGTCCAGAAGTTCCACGATCACGTGCCCCGCAGAGCCGTCACCAGCCCTGTCGTACACGTTCCGTCACAGCGACGCGTGCGCCGCAAAATCGTCGGGCGAGGCCGCTGCCGTCCAGCTCGGTCCGGTAAAGACCGACTGGCCCGCCCCCCGCCGACCCGGCTCGAATAGCGCAGGACGTGGACCGTGTCATCGCCGACAACAATTTCCCGACCTCATTGCGCGGACGAATTCGCCAACTGAGGCTGACGGCTATCAAAACCGGCACCTCCCGCGACTACCCGCTCTGGCTGTCAAACGCGTGGACGCTGCCCCAGCGCCGGCCCGCTCCAAAATCACATTGTCGCGTTCAGGGCGTTTCGGCCGTTTCCGAAGGAATCGCAAGAGCCTACTGGCTGGCCGAGGCGGAAAGCGACCGCTCATCCAACGCGGCAAAAATTTCCCAACGCATTGATAATACAAGTAAAATTTGTGTTCAGCGGAGACGGCGACGACCGCAGTCTTCACAGTACAGCGCTTGCTACAAGTTTCATTTTTTGTAATTCGTCACACAAGGCCGGCGCGAAGCGCTCTCATTACCACTCCGACGGACACATTGAGCCGGTGTTCGATCATGCTTCGCAGACGTTGCGCATCCGCCGCGACCGACACGGGGTGCGTAAACCGGTGCAAGGCGTCGATCAAAAAGGCTAGCGCAGCATCCCGATCGGTCACAGTGAACAGCTCTTCACTGATACCGTCGTCGATGGCGTCGACGAAGGCCCGGCGGATGCGCCCGAGATGACGGCGCGCCAATGGTCTATTCAGGCTGACAGCGTCCGAGAAGAGATGGAACACCTCAGGGTCACGATCGAGCAAATCCCGATAGCCGCGTGCAAGGGCGTAGACCATGCGTTCCAGCTTGTCGTCAGCAGGATCGGGCGCGCCGGAGATATCGCCAATGTGGCGCTCCACTGGTCTCAGGGCGATCGCGACGACGCCATCAAGCAGCTCCTCACGTGATGCGAAATACCGGTAGACATTGGCATGCGTCATGCCAGCATCTTCCGCCACGGCAACCAGCCGAACCCGGTTCCGACCCGCGCGCCTCAGATGTTCCGCCGCGATAGCCAGCAGGCGGCCCTTCGGATCACCGGATTGCGAGCGGGCCTGCCGGTTCGAGGTCATTGTCCCTGCGCCACCGTGGCCTCGCCTTCACCCAATGGCACAGCGTCTGTGGGCCGGCCGTAGGGCGACGCCAGATAGGGTTCGGATTGCATCTCGATAAGCCGCGACACTGTGCGATCAAACTCGAATGCCTCCCGACCACTGGACGCGCGGTAGAGCCGTTCCGGTAGGGCTTCAGCTGAGGCAAGCAACTTGACGTGGTGCTCATACAGCGTGTCGATCAGCGTGATAAACCGCTTCGCCTCATTGCGCTGTTCGAGTTCCATCACTGGTATGTCTTCGATGATGACCGTATGAAAATTCTCGGCTACGGCGCGGTAATCCGACGCCCCATAGGCGCGGGCGCACAGGTCCCGGAAGCTGAAACGGGCGACGCCCGGCCCGGCCTCGGGCACCTCAACACGATGCCCCTTCACGACAAGCGTCGCCTGTCTGCCTTGCTGCATCCCTGACAGACGCTGGAAGGCGTCACGCAATGCTGCTCGCGCGTTCTCATCAGCGGGCACGTGGAATACCCTGGCTCCTGCGAGCTTTTCGAGTCTGAAATCCGTGCGTGAGTCGAGCTGTACAACCTCCATGTGCGCGACGATGATGTCGATGAAAGGCAAAAACAGCGCCCGATTCAGGCCATTCTCATAGAGTCGCCGGGGTTCAACATTCGATGTTGCGACCACCACCACCCCTTCGTCGAGCAGCGCGCGAAACAGCCGCCCCAGGATCATGGCGTCTGCGATATCCGTCACGGTGAACTCGTCAAAGCACAACAGACGCGCCTCTCGCGCCAGCTCAGCCGCAACAACTGGTATCGGATCAACGTCGCGGGTTTTCCCCTCACGGACAAGTTGCCGGAAGGCGAAGATGCGCTCATGCGCATCGGCCATGAATTCGTGGAAATGGGCGCGCCGTTTGGCGCTGACGGCTACTTCCTCGAAGAACAGGTCCATCAGCATCGTCTTGCCGCGCCCGACGAACCCCCAAATGTACAGGCCCTTGCTCGCTGCAGGCGCATCCTTGCGCCTAAATAGACTGCGCAGCAGCCCCCCGCCCCCTCGCCGCGCACCCTGCTCAAGTTCCCCCGCAAGCTGGTCAAAGCGCGCCACCAGAGCCTGCTGCGCCGGGTCCCGCTCAATCTGCCCAGAGCGGACGAGTTCGTTATAACGGGCAGCGACCTTACCCTGCACTGGGATCACCATCTTCTACCTTGCGCCCCGGCGCCAAGCCGGGCTTGTCGTCCGCGACGCCTGCAGCCTCCGCGCCGCCCACAATGAAACGGCGCCCGCAGGCGCCGCTCCCGAAACAGTACATAAATACCCGCACGCTACTTACTAAGCGTCAGTGGCGCGCCGGATTTGGCGATCACACCATTAAACTGCCCGCCGCCATCCCGCAGTCGCGCGACCACTCCGCCGCGCGCGTAGAGATAGACCTCACCGTCACGAAATTCCCACGCGTTGACGCTCTGCAGGTCCTTGTTGGCGCAACCAGACGTGCTGGCGCGATACAGATCCAGAGACGGCGTCGAGGACAAATTGACGGAGCAGGCGCCGGCGGCTTCCTTGGCTGTCCAACGCCCCACTGCGCTGGAGCGCGAGGCAGCTGGAGGCGGCGCAGGCGGCGCCGGAGCGACCGTCGACGGAGCGCCGCCGACCGGAGGCAGAGCAGCAACCTCGGTTCCGCCAGGAGTGAGCCCACCTTGCAGGTTTGGATCCGGAGCCACAACGGCGCCTGGCGCCGGCGGCAGCGGGCTGCTCTCGATCCGGCCCAGCTGTGAGCCACCCAATCCCGGCTCTATATCCGAGTCCACGGGCGCGGGACGTTGCGGCGCTGGCCTGCTATAGCCGCCGCCACCGTCAAACCGGCTGGACTGACACGCTGCCAGCGACCCCGCCAGCACAAGCGCCGCGCCAATCCGCATCAGGCGATGCGTGTCGGTGGTTCGAATCGAAATGAGCCGCATCTGCGTTCCTGAACCTTCTTGATCGCCCCAGTCTGAGGACGCAACGCAATCAATATCCCGGACAAAGCGCGCCCGAAACGCCGCAAATGGATAATCACGTAACTGTGGCGCCAAAACAAGACGGCGCCGGACCAAGGCCCGACGCCGCGTAAAGCTTGACCGTGCTGCGCCTCAGACCTGGCGGACCACCATCATCTTCTTGATCTCGGCAATCGCCTTGGCCGGATTGAGATGCTTGGGGCAAACGTTGGCGCAGTTCATGATGGTGTGGCAGCGGTACAGACGGAAGGGATCCTCCAGCTTGTCGAGCCGGCCGCCTGTATCCTCGTCGCGGCTGTCAATCAGCCAGCGGTAAGCCTGCAGGAGCGCCGCCGGGCCCATGTAGCGCTGGCCGTTCCACCAATAGCTCGGGCAGGAGGTGCTGCAGCAGGCGCACAGGATGCACTCGTACAGACCATCCAGCTTCAGCCGGTCTTCCGGCGACTGCCGCCACTCCTTCTCAGGAGCCGGGGTCACCGTCTTGAGATAAGGCTCGATGGCCGCGTGCTGCGCGTAGAAGGTGCTCAGATCGGGAACCAGATCCTTGACCACTGGCATATGCGGCAGCGGATAAATGCGCACCACGCCCTTGTCTGCGCACTCGTCGATGCCAATGGTGCACGCCAGCGTATTGGCGCCATTGATGTTCATCGAGCACGATCCGCAGATACCCTCGCGGCAGGAGCGACGCAAAGTCAGGGTCGGATCAATATTGTTCTTGATCCACAACAGTGCGTCCAAAACCATCGGACCGCAATCATCCCGATCCACGTAATAGGTGTCGATCACCGGGTTCTTGCCGTCGTCGGGATTCCACCGGTAAACGCGGAACGTGGTCGTGCGGGCGGCCGATGCAGGCTTCGGCCAGGTCTTACCCTCGGAAATCCGGGAGTTTTTGGGCAGGGAAAATTCGGCCATCTCGCGTCCAGCCTCAATCTCGTGACAGGCCCGGCGGACGAAGCCGCCAGGGCCGTTTCAACGTACGTCCGGGCTCCGGACAGGGATGCTCAGTACACGCGCGCCTTCGGCTTGATGTACTCGATGTCGTCGGTCATCGTGTAGGTATGCACGGGCCGGTAGTCGATCGTGACCGTGCGGGCATGATCGTCCACCCACGTCAGCGTGTGCTTCATCCACTCGTCGTCGTTGCGATCGGGGAAGTCTTCACGTGCATGGGCGCCGCGGGATTCCTTACGGTTGACCGCGCCTTCCATGGTCACCACAGCCTGGGTGATGAGGTTGTCGAATTCGAGCGTCTCAAGCAGGTCCGAGTTCCAGACCAGCGACCGGTCGGTGACCCGCACGTCCGCTGCGGCCCGCCACACGTCGTGGATCAGCTTCTTGCCCTCTTCCAGCACTTCGCCGGTGCGGAACACCGCGCAGTTGGACTGCATGGTCTTCTGCATGTTGAGGCGCAGTTCGGCGGTTGGCGTACCGCCGTTGGCGTAGCGGAACTTGTCGAGCCGCGAGAGAGCCAGATCAGCCGAATCTGCCGGCAGCTCTGCATGCTTCTGGCCAGGCTTGACCAGCTCAGCCGCGCGCAGGCCGGCGGCGCGGCCGAACACCACCAGGTCGATGAGCGAGTTTGAGCCCAGGCGGTTAGCGCCGTGCACCGAAACGCACGCTGCTTCGCCAATGGCCATCAGGCCCGGCACGACCGAATCCGGATCGCCGCCAACCTTGGTCAGCACTTCGCCATGATAGTTCGTCGGGATGCCGCCCATGTTGTAGTGGACGGTGGGCAACACCGGGATCGGCTCGCGGGTTACATCGACGCCTGCGAAAATCTTGGCGCTCTCCGAGATGCCTGGCAGGCGCTCATGAAGGATCGCCGGATCAAGGTGATCCAGATGCAGATAGATGTGATCCTTGTTCTTGCCGACGCCGCGACCTTCACGGATCTCGACCGTCATCGACCGGGAGACCACGTCGCGCGACGCGAGGTCCTTGGCGGACGGCGCGTAACGCTCCATGAAGCGCTCGCCTTCGGAGTTGGTCAGGTAACCGCCCTCACCACGCGCGCCTTCGGTGATCAGGCAACCTGCGCCATAAATGCCGGTCGGGTGGAACTGAACGAACTCCATGTCCTGCAGGGGCAGGCCGGCGCGCAGCACCATGCCGCCGCCATCACCTGTGCAGGTGTGGGCCGACGTGGCGGAGAAGTAGGCGCGACCGTAGCCACCCGTCGCCAGCATGGTCAGATGCGAGCGGAAACGGTGAATGGTGCCGTCATCCATCTTGATCGCGATAACGCCACGGCAGGCGCCGTTATCCATGATCAGATCAATGGCGAAATACTCGATGAAGAACTCGGTCGAGTTGCGCAGCGCCTGGCCATACAGCGTATGCAGCATGGCGTGACCGGTACGGTCGGCCGCAGCGCAGGTACGCTGGGCTGGCGGGCCATTGCCGAAGTCAGTGGTCATGCCGCCGAACGGGCGCTGATAGATCTTGCCATCTTCCGTACGGGAGAACGGGACGCCCCAGTGCTCCAGCTCGTAGACGGCTGCTGGCGCGTTACGCACCAGATATTCGATAGAATCCTGGTCGCCCAGCCAGTCCGACCCCTTCACGGTGTCGTACATGTGCCACTTCCAGTTGTCCTCACCCATATTGCCGAGCGAAGCGGCGACGCCGCCCTGCGCAGCCACGGTGTGCGACCGCGTGGGGAATACCTTGGTGATGCAGGCTGTGCGAAGACCTGCCTCGGAGCAACCGACCGTTGCGCGCAAACCAGCGCCGCCACCACCGACAATCACCACGTCGAAGGTATGGTCGGTGATCGGGTAGGCCCGGCCGTTGATGGTATAAGTAGCAGAGGCTGACATCGATCACCCCGTTGAGCAGATCCTGGGCGGAACGCTACGTCCAACACACCAGAAAACGCAAAAATCCAATATAATGAGGCTCTTGGCGGCTGAACCGCCGGTTGCGTCAGATCAGCCGACCAACCGCAAGCTTCAGTATGGCAAAGACGCCGACAATGCCGATCGCAGCGGCAAAGAAGGTGTTGGCGATGACAGCTGCGACCCGTTGGCCGGCGGCTGGCAAATAGTCCTCAATGACGATGGACATGCCCAGGCGCATGTGGATCGACACCGAGATCACCAGCAACAGCAGCACGATTGCCGAGACCGGGTGCGAAACCACCGCTGCGGCGGATGCGTAATCCTGGCCATAGGCCAGCGCCAGTACGATCAGGAACGGAACGATCAGCAGCAGATTGGCGATCGCCGTGAGGCGCTGGCGCCAGAAATGCTCGGTGCCATGGTGGGCTGCGCCAAGGCCGGTGACGCTGGCGCGCGGCGTACGGAATGAGCGGTTTTCAGAAGACATCCCAGTCCCTCTCAGCGCGCGAATGCGACGATCGCCCAGAAGGCGACGGTGAGCACAACGGAGCCAACCAGGGTAAGCTTCGCCAGCGTCATGCGTGCATTGCGCTCGAAGCCCGCACCGGTGTCCCAGATGAAGTGACGAACGCCGCCAAGCATGTGATGGAAGAGCGCCCACGTGTAGGCGATCAGCACGAGCTTGCCGAAGATTGATGTCATCAACCAGCGGGCGCACTCATAGGGGCCTGGGCCCGCCGCGAGGGCGGCAAGCCAGCCAACAATCAGAACCGTGCCGAAATACAAGGCCACGCCAGTGACGCGATGGACGACGGACATCGCCATCGTCCATGTCCATTTGTAGATCTGCAGATGCGGCGACAGGGGCCGGATGTCTTCCAGCCGCCTTGCGGGCGCTTTCGCCTGAATCTCCGCCATGAAGACGTCTCCACTGAACCCGCGCGGCAGATGCCGCAAATAACCAGAAACTGCGACCACTGCTCAGGCTGTTGAGCATGATCGGTTTGCAAGAGGGCTGCGACAGAACGCCCGCCCCCAATTTGGAATGGTCCTAACCAATGTTAGCCCATCCCGCAACGCACGATTTCAACGCCAGGGGAGTCCAGGCGCTACTGCCGCTGCCCTCTGGCGACGCGACCCGCGCCCTTACCTGAGCAGGCGACCCACACAGGCCCAGTGGCGCGACCGTTAGCCATGCGCGACTGAACACGCAGCTGTTTAGAATTTCATTAAACTGGATTCCGTGGCGCTCAATGAGCTTTTCGTGTACCCATCCTTCGCCTGAGACGAAGGATGGCGCATGCGCTTTGATCTCACTGACCTTGTGCTGTTCCGGAATATCGCCGAGGCGGGATCGATTACCCACGGCGCGGCGCGAACGAACCTCGCGCTAGCAGCGGCGTCGACGCGCGTACGCAATCTCGAGGATTCTCTGGGCGCGACACTATTTGTGCGCAAGCGGCAGGGGGTCACCCTTACCCAAGCCGGAACCACGCTGCTGCAGCATGCCCGCAACATTCTCGAACAGGCTGAGCGATTGCGGGAGGATATGGGGCGCTATGCAGAGGGACTGGCGGGCCATATTCGCCTGCTATCAAACACGAACGCCCTGACCGAGTTTCTGCCCGAGGCGCTCTCTTCCTTCCTCGCCATCCACCCACACGTCTCCGTTGATCTTGAAGAGCGACTGTCGGGCGAGATCGTCGGGTTGATAGCCGAGGGCGCGGCGGAAATTGGCATTATCGCCGGCACGGTTGATCGCGGTGAACTCGAGACGTTTCCCTTTCGCAGGGATCGCTTCGTGCTCGTTGTCAGCGGCGACCATGCGCTGGCCGATGCCTCGCGCGATGCAGAGCGCGCTGCTTCGCCGATCCCGTTCGCCAGCGCGCTTGATTACGAATTTGTCGGACTGGACAGATCGAGCGCCTTGCAAAGATTTCTCGCGTCGAAGGCGGCGCGCGCCGGACGTCCACTGCGATTACGGGTGCAATTGCGCTCTTTCGACGGCGTCTGCAGGCTGGTCGAGACAGGGGTGGGGGTGGGGGTGGTGCCTGAAACCACCGCCCAACGCGCGACGCAAATCATGAATATCGTCGCTATCCCGCTCAGCGATGCATGGGCCGAGCGCGCGCTTTACCTCTGCGTTCGACGCTATGATCGCCTCACCCCCCTCGCCCAGCAATTGCTGCAGCACCTCCGTGCGACCTGAGGTGGGCTGGCCGTTCAGCAATAGCCAGCGCCGGCGCTGCCCAGACTGCATGGCGCCAACGCCGCCTGCATAGGGGCCTTTCCACGGATCTCAGCGCGGGATGATGGCCCAATAGTCAAAGTCGAGGATGACCGCTGGGTCCATCTCCTCGCCAGTACGGAAAGGATGATCGGCGCACGGACGATTCTTGGTCGCAACGAGGCGGAGCCGCAATGCGCCGACGTCACCACGTCCAGGCACGTCGGCCTTGTCGAGCACCTCCGACCACGCATAGACCGTATCGCCAGAGAACAGCGGGGCCACGTGTCGACCACCATTGATGGCGGCGATGTGGAATGCATTTCCGAGCCCGTTAAACGAAAGGGCGCGTGCCAGCGAGATAACCACACCGCCATAGATCAGGCGCTTGCCAAAACGCGTGTCTTTTGCGGCGTAACCGTCGAAATGAACTTTGGCGGTGTTCTGATACAGGCGCGTGGCAATCTGCTGCTCCGCTTCCTCCACGGTCATCCCGTCAACGTGGTCGATCTTCTCACCGACTGCATAATCGCCAAATCGGAATGGGTTGCCCGACAGCTCATCGCTCCAACCCGCAAGGCTTAGCGCCGGCAGCGCCGCGCCCAATGCCTCCGCCGGAACAGCCTTCTGCAGCTCCGGAACGTGCTCGCCGGTCGGGGCCGCTGACTCGTCCGCCTTTTTCACCATCACCCAGCGGACATATTCGAGCACTGTTTCGCCGCGCTGATTGGAACCAGTCGAGCGGACGTACACGACGCCTGTCTTGCGATTGGAATTTTCCTTGAGGCCAATCACCTCTGAGACCGTGGAAATCGTATCGCCGGGATAGACCGGGTTCAGAAAGCGCCCTTCGGCATAGCCGAGGTTGGCTACAGCGTTGAGCGAGATGTCAGGCACGGTCTTGCCGAACACCACGTGGAACAGCAGCAGATCGTCGATAGGGCTGCGATCATAGCCGATGGACCTGGCGAACTCGTCCGATGACTGGACGGCGAAACGCGATCCATAAAGCGCCGTGTAAAGCGCCACGTCGCCCGTGGTGATTGTGCGGGGCGTCGCGTGGCGGATCACTTCGCCAATGCGGAAATGCTCGAAAAAGCGACCCGGGCTGGTTTTTTGGGACTTGCTGCTCACTTCGGTCATCGGCTGCCTCACAGGATAAGACCGGCGCGGCGTTTGCAGGCCCCGACGCCGAAAACGGATCATGGCCACCTGTGTCCGGACAGGTGGGCCTCACTTGTTGACGTCTCCGACTGACTCAGAAACGCACCACAATTTTTCCAAACGCCTGACGACCTTCAAGCCGCTCGAGACCCTTCTGGAAATCCGACAGTTCGAACACCGAATCGATCACCGGGTTCATGCCACCCGCCATCTTGTCGAGCGACTGGCGGATGTTGGCCATCGAGCAGCCGAACGAGCCGGTGATGCGATATTGTTGCTGGAACAATTGCATCAGGTTCATTGTGGTGGAGATGCCGGAGGTTGATCCACATGTCACAAGGCGACCGCCGCGCTTGAGACACAGCAGACTACCGTTCCAGGTATCGACGCCGACGTGTTCAAAAACGACATCCACGCCCTTGCGCTTGGTCTGCTTGCGGACCACGCCCTCAAAGCGCTCGGTGCGATAATTGATGACAAAATCAGCGCCCAGTGCCTTGGCGCGTTCGCCCTTCACATCGTCGCCGACAGTTGCGAAGACGTAACAACCGATGTCCTTCGCCATTTTGATGGCGGCAGTGCCGATGCCTGACCCGCCGGCATGGACGAGGATGGTTTCGCCTGGTTCGAGCCGGGCGTTGTCAAACAGCATATGCTGAACCGTGCCGAATCCGATCGGCGCGCAGGCGGCGTCTTCGAAGCTGACGCTATCTGGCGCCTTGATGACCAGCCGCTCCGGTCGATTGATGAATTCACGGGCAAAGCCGTCGACATGGAAGCCGAGAATGCCGGCGACATTTTCGCAGAGGTTGTCGCGCCCCTCCCGGCAGGCCTTGCAATTGTTGCAGGTCTCCGCGCCATACATCGCGACTCTGTCGCCAACTTTCAGCGTCGTGACGCCCTCGCCTACGCGAACAACTTCACCCGCCGCTTCGACGCCAGCCACCTGGGGCATTTTACGCCGGGCAAAGGCCATGCCGCGGAAGCCCCACAGGTCAAGATAGTTCAGCGCGATCGCGCGCGTCCGGATCTGTACCTCTCCGGGGCCTGGCGGCGGCGGAGGTTCAATATCCGTCAGGCGAAGGTCGCGATCCCCGAAAAGCTGCAGCGCGCGCATGGCGATTCCTGTGCGCCCTCGGGCGCCTTTAAAATGATGCTTCAGGAGCGGCCCGACCCGGTGGCCGCCGCCCGGTTGGAGTGCGCAAACAATGCCGACCCGCGCGACACATTGCGTGGGTCTGTGCAAAGAGTGCGGCTCAATACCGATGCGCGCTTATCTGCGCGGACAACCCGCCATCGACTGGTAAAACAGCGCCGGTGACATAGGATGCTGCGTCACTTAGCAGGAACGCCGCCATCGCCGCCACTTCGTCGGAACGAGCAAATCTGCCAGCTGGAATCTGCTTCTCCAGCGTCGCGCGGTGTTCCGCGTACCGGGCCATCATATCCGTATCGATGAAACCCGGGGCAATGGTGTTGACGGTCACACCACGCTTGGCGGTCTCGACCGCCAACGTACGAAGCCACGAGGCGACCGCGCCCTTTGAAGCAGCGTAGGCGCCATTGCCCGCGTTGGCGTGGATCGACGTGATGGAACCGATGGCGACGATACGGCCAGAGCGGCTGCGCACCATGCCGCGGACCAGCGCCTTGGCGATCGCTGTCAGCGACCAGAAGTTGACCTGCATGGCCTCATCGGCCTTGTCGCGCGACATCATCGCCGCCAGTGCGTCGTAAGACTGTCCGGCGTTATGCACGAAGCCGTAATAGCCGTCGTCCTCCCGCTCGGCACAGAACCTGTCGACGCTCGCTGCATCTGACAGGTCAAGCGCAAAGGCCCGGAACGCCTGATCTGGATAGGTTGCTGTCAACCCGGCGATCTGGGCGTCCGCCTGGGCCACGGAAGAGCGATAGGTAAAATCCACATCAAAACCAGCCGTCGCCAGCGAACGGACGATGGCGGCGCCGAGGCCCTTGCCGCCGCCGGTAACCAGTACGCGCCTGCTCATACAAGATCCCTTAAATGGACACGGCGCCGACGGGCGCCATATCGCGTCGTCAATGTTCGCTCTGTTAGCTCAGGTGGGTTCGGCTGAGAAAACCAGGCAGGTATTCTGACCACCAAATCCGAACGAGTTCGACAGCACGTGCCGGACCTCGGCATCGCGCGCCACATTCGGAACCACATCAAGGGCAATCGCCGGATCGGGGACGTTATAGTTTATGGTCGGAGGAACCCGACCGGTATTGATGGTCAGCAGCGAGGCCACCGCCTCCACCGCGCCAGCGGCGGTGAGGGTGTGCCCAACCATTGATTTGTTCGATGAAATTGGAACAGACGCCATGCGCTCCCCGAGAACGGAGATCAGCCCCAGCGCTTCCATCTTGTCGTTTTCTGGCGTGCTGGTGCCATGGGCGTTCACGTAATCGATATCGTCAGGCGTCAGTCCGGCGTCGCGGATGGCGCCTTCGATCGCCGCGATGGCGGGCGCCCCGTCGGGACTGGAACGCGTGCGATGGAAACTATCGCCCTTTTCACCACAGCCTGCGACAAAGCCGAGAATGCGCGCGCCGCGCGCCAGAGCATGGTCGTAGTCCTCCAGAACCAGCGCCGCAGCGCCCTCGCCCATGACAAACCCGTCGCGGTTCTTGGAGAAGGGCTTCGATGCGCCTTCCGGCGGATCATTCTGGGTCGAGAGCGCCGACAACAAGGAAAAACGGATCAATGATTCGGGGTTCACCGAGCCATCCGTTCCCATGCACAGCGCCACAGGGGTCTCGCCGCGACGAATCGCTTCTACGCCAAGCTGTATCGCTGTGGCGCCGGACGAACATGCCGTAGACAGCGATATGGGCGAGCCCTTGGTTCCGAAGCGTCGGGCGACAATCGCCGCCACGCCGCCGAACAGGAACAGCTCATACCAGTCGCGAAACTTGCCCGTGCGGGCGCCAGCCAAAAGAGTTGCATAGGTCACCGGCTGGCCATCGGCGCCGGCCTCGGCAAGGGCGCGGCGCTGTGGCCATTCCATCTCCACTGGGGGCACAGCGATAAACAAAGGCCCAGGAAAGTCCCCGGGCTTGCCTACACCGGACTGGCCGATGGCCTCTGCGCCAGCGCGCATGGCCATTTCCTGCGACAGGGCCGGGGCGCAAAACGGCTCGACATCAATAAAGTCGACCGTGGCGGCGATGGTCGTCTTGAGCCCGTCAATCGGGAAACGCGTAAGGCGATGAACGCCTGAGCGCCCCGCGGTGAGCGCAGCCCAGTTGTCTTCCTTCCCCTCGCCGAGGGAAGTGACGATCCCCATACCGGTAACGGCGACGAGAGGGCGGCCTGCCTTGTCCCGATGTAACGACGTCATGACGAGCTCCGGCGGATTAATTGTGCAGACTTCAGACCACGCGGGAAAGGCGCGCGACGCCCTCGCCTCGCCGATGACCGACGCCAGTGACGACTGCCTGTTCGAAACCTCCCTGCGACAGCAAAGCTGCCGCAAGACCAACGCCTGCCGGGAACTGTGGCTCTACCAGATGGCCAAACACGTCGCCGGTCATGAACGCCTTTGCAGCGCCCGCCCGGCTGGCGATCACCCCCAGCTCTTCGGCGGTGACGCCCGGGGCGCCCGTAGCGCCAGAGATCACCACGCCGGCTGCGGCCTGAAAGTCACTGGCGACCTGGCTCCACAGCGCATCCAGAGATTGCGCCACACCGCCAGGCTGACGTTGCGGCATGTCGGACACAACGCCATCGAGGCGCGCAAGCGGCGTCGCGCCGCGTGCCCGCGCGACCTCCGCTGCCTCAACAACCAAAAATGCTGAACCAGAGCCAAGGACGAAGCCACCGCCTTCGCTTTCACGCGCGCGAATCTCGGTCGGCGCGCCAGTCCACAGATAGTCGGACATGGCGTAGATCAGCAGGACGTCCGGCCGCTCGGCATTGTAAGAGCCGCCAACAAGAAACGCATCTGACTGCCCGGAACGAATCCTTGCTTCAGCAATGCGCAAGGCGTCGACCCCGGCCTGCTCCTCGCCCATAAAGGTGCGGGAACCGCCGGTGACACCGTGAACGATCGAAATGTTGCCTGCGAGCAGATTCGAAAGCTGCGCCAGAAACATCGTCGGCCTGATGTCACTCATCAGACGTTCGTTGAGCATCACGCCAGGGTTTTCCGATGTCGGCGCCCCCGTCAGGATCTGGCCATCAACGGCATAATCACGCTCCCCGCCGCCGGCCGCGACAATCATCTCCAGCCGCCCCAGGCGCTCCTGGTCGCCCTTCAAGCCAGCCGAATCCAGAGCGAGCCCAGCGGCATAGACGCCCAGCTTCTGCCAGGCTTCCATCTGGCGCTGATCAGCCTTTTTCGGAATCTGACCTTCGAACCCGATCTGCGCCACCGGGTGAACCGAATAGGGCGCGAACGAATCCCGGTCCACGGGCGGAGCGGAGCCAGTCAGCATGGCGTTTACGTGGACGTCGACGCCCTCACCTGCTGCAGACACGATGCCGACGCCGGTGATCCAGATTTCGCGCTGCGTCATGACGCCTCCGACAATGCCAGACCAATGTCATTTGCCCGTTCCCGCATCAGCATGCTCATCCCCTCGGGGAACGGCAACAAACGGAACATCAACTCAGCGTCACAGATGGCGCGCCCATCGTGTCTGATGCTGGCTTTTGTAACCGCAAAACCTGAACCAAGATGATCAAGCGAGGCGTCAATTTCCAGCTGCGCGCCTGGACCGACGAACGATCTGAACTTGGCCTTCTGAACACCCGCGAGGAACGGCATCCTGTCGTAGGAGCCGAGCGCCAGCAGCAGATAACCGGATGTCTGCGCCATTGTCTCGGTCAGGAGCACGCCGGGCATGAGCGGATAGCCAGGAAAGTGCCCCTCGAACACAGGACTCTCGCCGGGAACGGTCGCTGCCGCCTTCAGGCTCTTCCCCTCCTTGTCCAGATGCAAGACCTGGTCAACCATCCTGAAATATTCGAGCTGCATTGACGCGCCTTCAGCAGCCCGGGCACGAACCGGCTCTATTTAGCCCGCACCCAGGTATTAGCAAATAATAGAAAAATCAGCCCTGCTTGGCTGCGACAAGCTGGTCGATACGGTCGCAGAGGTTCTTGAGCACAAAATATTCCTCAGCCGGAACTTTCCCCTCGTTAACTTCCTGCGTCCACTGCTCGAGCGGAAGCTTGATGCCGAACGCCTTGTCGATGGCGAAGGCGATATCGAGGAAGGCGAGCGAATCGACGCCAAGGTCTTCGATCGCGTGCGACTCGGGTGTAATCTGCTCACGCGGGATATCGCAGGTGTCTGCGATGATATCTGCAACCGTCTCAAACGTGGACGCCATGACGCACTCCTGCAATACGGTGCAAACCTGTCGCGACGGGGAAACACGCAGGCTCGCTACGACCGTTCCGGCCAGCATAATATGACCAGTTTGCCGGTACCTATAACCTCCCAGGCGACGTTGTCCAATGCTGAACGCCGTGTTTGTGACGCGCAATTCCGGGCGCGACGCCAAGCCGCGTCCTGGCCAGCCCCAACGCTACGTAAGGCGCCAGCGCCGCTTCGCGTGACCGGCAGCTCCCGTCCAGCATATCGCCATATGGCGCGATATTGTGTAGGAACGGCGCTAGAATTTCTGGCCGAGCCAGGCGCCAAAGCTCTCCCTCCAGGGTGATTTCGAGGCGGCGACGCCTTCTCTGTCATGCACCGCGCGAAGCACCAGCAGGAGCACAATGTCTCTTAAGCCTTCACCCCGGGACTGGCGGCGAGCCTCGTTGGACGCAGCCCAAGGCATCGCGGCGTGGCACGTCTGGAGCCTGCTTGCCATGACCGATATTCGCCAGCGCTACAAACGCTCGCGGGTCGGCGCGTTCTGGATCACGCTGAGCATGGCAGCCTTCGTCGGTGGCATCGGCGTTGTCTACTCGACGCTGTTCAAGCAGGACATCACCACCTACCTGCCCTATCTCGCGATCAATTATGTCGTCTGGACCTTGATCCTCGGCATCGTTACGGACGCCACCACCGTATTCACGGCCTCCGGTGTCTATCTGCGACAGGAGGCGATGCCGAAAACCCTGTTCGCCATGCGGCTCATTGCGCGAAACCTCATCATGTTCGCGCACAACATCATCATCATTCCCATCGTGATGATCATTTTCCGTGTCCCGCCAAGCTGGGAGATGTTGCTCGCCATTCCAGGGATGCTTCTGCTGCTGGCCGCTGCG
The DNA here is from genome assembly GCF_059740505.1 of Camelimonas sp. FR25. Taxonomy (NCBI): domain Bacteria; kingdom Pseudomonadati; phylum Pseudomonadota; class Alphaproteobacteria; order Hyphomicrobiales; family Chelatococcaceae; genus Camelimonas; species Camelimonas sp. FR25. The sequence goes on from NZ_JCAWFG010000030.1 coordinate 66,549, forward strand.
TACCCCGTGGTGCTGCTGATCGGCATGATTTCAACACGGTTCAGGGACACGCCGGTCATCATCCAGAACGTGCTGCAGATCGCGTTCTTTTTGACGCCAATCATGTGGCGGGTCGAGCAGTTGGGCGCCGCCGCGCCCTATGTCGTGGGTTTCAATCCCTTCGCCATCTTCTTGCGCGTCGTCAGCGAGCCCCTTCACGGGCGAATCCCGAGCCTTTGGACATGGGGCGTGGCGGTGGCCATGGTTATCCTGCTGTATGCAATAACGGCGCCCCTGTTCGCGCGGCTGCGCGCCCGTATCGTTTACTGGCTCTGACAGGAGGCGCAGATGGCTTCAATTGACCTGATCAACGCCTCGGTCGAGTTCCCAATCTACAATGCCCGCGGCCGCTCCATCCGGCGCAATATTCTTGCGCGCGTCGGCGGCCAGGTGGCCGCCGATGGCGACGTGGTGTCCGTCAATGCATTGCAGGACGTCACCCTGTCACTCCGACAAGGCGACCGACTAGGCATTCTGGGTCACAATGGCGCCGGCAAGTCGACCTTGCTCCGCGTGTTATCCGGGGCCTATGAGCCGTCCTCTGGCGAAGCTGAGATCAAGGGATCGGTGTCATCCCTGCTCGACATCACCATGGGCATGGACCCGGAAATGAGCGGCGCCGAGAACATCGTTCTGCGCGGCGCGCTGATCGGCATGACCATTGCCGAGGCGAAGGCCAGCATCGCTCGCATCGGCGAGTTCGCTGAGATCGGCGACTTCATGGACTTGCCAATGCGCACCTATTCGTCGGGGATGAACCTACGCATCGCCTTCGCCATATCCACCGCCATACGGCCTGACATATTGCTCATGGACGAACTGGTCAGCGTTGGCGACGCGTCTTTCGCCCAAAAGGCGCGGCAACGAATTCGGGACCTGATCGATAACGCAGGCATCCTGGTATTGGCGTCGCACGATTCATCCACACTGCTGGAATACTGCAACCGTGGGATTGTCATGGAGCACGGTCGCCTTGTCTTCGATGGATCAATTGAGGATGCGGTGATGCACCATCACGGCAAATTGCCTGAGACGAAGCCAGGCTAAGAATCTGCGGCGCGTGACAAAGCGCTTATCCAGAAGCGAACGCGAAAAAGGCCGGGCACCGCCCGGCCTCAGACCGCTGACAACCCCCTGGCGTGAGCCGGGGGTTTTGATTCACTGGGTCATGCTGCGACGCCCCGGACCCGAACAGACCGCAATCGAGATGGTGACGCTCGAAGAGCTGGTCCCGCCCGACCACCTGCTGCGCAAGATTGATGCGGTGGTCGATTTTTCGTTCATCCACGATCTGACAGCGCCGTTGTATTGCGCCGACAACGGCCGGCCGCCGCTGGATCCGACCCTGATGTTCAAGGCGCTGTTCCTCGGCTACCTGTTCGGCGTGCGCTCAGAGCGCCAGCTCGTGCGGGAGATCGAGGTCAATGTCGCCTATCGCTGGTTTCTGCGGCTGAAGCTGACGCAAAAGGTCTTCGACGCCTCGACGCTGTCGCAGAACCGCCGCCGGCGCTACCAGGACGAGAGCGTGGCGCAGGCGATCTTCGACCGCATCGTCGAGCAGGCGATGACGCTCGGTCTGGTCGACGGGCGCACGCTGTACACGGATTCCACCCATCTGAAGGCGAACGCCGACAAGAACTGGTTCGATGTCGAACTGGCGGCGAAGTCGCGGGCGGCCTACTGGGCGGAACTTGACGCGGCCATTGATACCAGAACCCGATGAGCGTGACTCATCGGGTTCTGGCTAAGCCCGTGCGGCGCCTGAGCATTCAGGATGCGGATGCGTCAGCATCTTCGCATCCTGGTATGAGGAAGACCGGGCCACTCATGGCCAGAAGCCCTTGCCGCCAGCGCCGCCGCGCGAGCCGCCGGTGAAGCCCACCAAGATCAGCCGCACCGACAGGGATAGCGGCTACATGGTGCGCGATGGCAAGCCGAAAGGCTTCTTCTACCTCGACCATCGCACGGTGGACGGCAAGTTCAGCATCATCACCGACAGCTTCGCCACGCCGGCCAACGTGCATGACAGCATCCCCTATCTGGAGCGCCTCGA
>NZ_JCAWFG010000031.1:0-4709 GCF_059740505.1 Camelimonas sp. FR25
ATCTAGCGCAGCAGTCACCGTGCGGGAGCGCGGCGCGCAACCTGCGGGCGGTTTCGCCCCAACCGCCAGCCTGCGACGTGGGGCAGGGCGATCGCTCCGGATCCCCGTGATGGCAACTCGCTGGCTCAGCCCGTCTGGATGACGCGATAGATCGTGGCGGGCGACACGCCGAAGCGTTGCGCCACCACGCGCGCCGACATCTGCTGGTCGCGAACCAGCGCCAGCACGCGCTCACGCTGTGCGTCGGTGAGCGCCGCAGGGCGCCCACGCACCCTGCGCTCTGCCCGGCCAGGCCGTTCTTCGTGAGGCCGCTGGCGCGACGCTGCGGGCTGGGAGGCATGTTTGAGCAGCTCTGACGCCTGAAGCAGGGCCATGGACTGCTGCGAGCCTGCCGCGATGTCGTCGCCGATCCGCACTGTGGCGCCTGCAGCGGCGATATCGTGCAGCGCCGCCACAATCCCGTCCATGCGCGGTCCAAGCCGGGCCAGTGAACGTGTCATAAATATATCACCCTGGCGCAGGAATCCGATCGCCTGCTGCAGGACAAAGGCCTGCTCCTCCGGCCATTTGACGAGGAAAAGGCGCTCAGCGCCAGCCGATTCGAGCCAATGTTGGTCCGTGCCGCCGTCCTCAGCAAAGCACACGCCAAAACCTACCAGCACGTTTGCACCCCCCATTCAAATGCCTCGGCGATCAAAAAACGGTGAGAAAGATGTTCACCGCACAAACGCCGTGCCGCGCTGCGCCTTTTTGTGGCTGCCGCCAAAAGTCATTCATTTTGAAACATGACATCTGAGCAGCGAACTAAAAGTTACGCTGCGTAAAGCCCTCGAAATGAGAAGCTTACGTTGCGTATTCCCGATAGTGTGCCGCTCGGCGATCTCCATCCATTTCTATCTAACATAAGTGTATCGAAAATCAGAATTTTGACAATCAGGTCGCGCTTAATTTTGTGACTGTCGCGATGCTACCAGCTTTGCGGTTACGCCAATGTTTAATTGGTCGCGATTTTTTGTGCGCATGCGCACAGATGCAGGTCTTTGGGGGGAAGAAATGGCTATTTCGGGCGACAAGTCGCGCGCAACGCGTGGTCTGACGTTGATGGATCAGTGGCGGCTGGCCAACAGCCCGCAGCCAGCCTCCCGCGCAAAACGCGACTCGTTGATGTCGGGGACGGCGCTTGGCGCTGCAGTGTTTGCTGCGGTGGCGCTTTCGCCTGCCGGTGCAGACGCTGCTTCGTGCGAGGTGAGTGGGACTACTAAAACTGAGGCATATAGTTTTGATAGATATTTTTTGGGTCATAAAATTGATACGGTGAATAGAAACTCGAGAGATTATTGTGGTGAAAAGAATGAGAACATATCGGATGGGTCACGCAACGATGTTGTCGTAACATCGAATGGCGACGTTACTGGCGATGGCCTGGCGGCGTCTGGCAGGGGGTCCTTGTCTGACGAAGTTAGAAGCGCCACGCTGACAAATGATGGTAAAATTTCCAGCGAAGGCTCCAGTTTTAATGGTGTTGACGTCCGCGCTTACGGGGTCTCGTTCGACGTCGGCGCCTTAAATATTGCCGCATACAATGGAGACGCTACCTATGAGGGCTCTGGCTCCGTCATGGGTGGGAATTCCGGCATCGTGACCTCTGGCGCCGACGCGAGTTCGACAATCACTGGTCGGACAATCCGGGGCAATAACGGTGACGGCATCAACACCAGCGCGGTCGGCGCTAAGGTTTTTCTTGTAATAGACCGCGGCGGTAATAGCGTCACGGAGGTGTCTGACGCCACCGTATCCGGCTCGGAGAATGGCATCAATGCGTCATCAACCGGCTATTCGCGCGACGCCAGCACCACCGTGAACGTGACTGACAGCATCATCGAGGGTGACACAAACAGCGGCATCTACGCGATTTCGACTGGCATCGGGGCCAACGCGAGCACGACTGTCACGGTTGTCAGCGAAGACAAGCCCACGAGCGTTGATGGCGCAGAGAATGGCGTTACCGCGATCGCCTTGGCGGGTGATTTATCGAGCGACGGGAAGAGTGCGACCGTGTCCGTCTCCGGCAACGGCGTAATCACGGGCGGCGACGTTGGCATCCTCGCCTTCGCCGGCAGCTACAATGGAGATGCCACTGCTACGGTGAATACTGAGGGCGGTTCCGTTTCTGGTGACAATGGTGTCGTCGCAATTGCAGGTAGCGTGGGGAACCCTGTCTCGCTAGCATCTGCTGGCGGCTTCGATGATGTCGGTGGCTTGCTTGATCTGGTTGCAGGCGACGGCAAGGCGACCGTCAACGTGACCACAGGCGATGTCACTGCTAGCGGTGCGTTCGGTGTTGTCGGCATTGGCATCGGCACGGACAATGACGTCAATGTCACCGCCAAGGGCGACACAACGGTCATGGATGGCGTTGCTGTGCTCGGCGGCTCCATCGGTGCTAATGGCGACGTCAACGTAAGCAATGACGGTAACGTGACGAGCAACGTCGCTGGCGTGATTGCCTTCAACATGGACGGCGATGCAAGCGCCACCAACAACAAGACAATTGATCTGGGGCAGGGCGGTTCCGTCGGCCTCGCTTCCATTGTTGCGGCGAATGGAACTGCCACTGTCACCAACGCTGGGGTCATCAACGCCAACGGCGCCATAGGTGGCCTGGCGATGGGGCTTGGCGGCGCCGATGCAAAGGCGGAGAACGCGGTTGGCGCTGAGATCCTTGGCGGTCAGGGCAATGTGGCGGGGCTCGCTGCTGTCGCAGCGGACAGCGGCAATGCGACCGCCACTAACAATGGCTCTATCACCACAAATGGCGGCCTCATCGGCGTGCTGGCATTGGGGCTTGGCAGCGGCGATGCGGAGGCGCTGAACGGCGCTGGCGCGGTCGTTAACGCTGAGACCGGCAGCCTCGCGGGCCTCGCCGCAGTTTCGACGTCGACTGGCGAGGCTACCGCGCACAATGGCGGCACGTTGAACGTGTCGGGTTTGTCCGGCGCGCTGGCATTGGGTCTTGGCGATGGCAATGTTACGGCGTCGAATGGCGCTGGCGCGGTCATTAACGCGGAGACGGGCAGCCTCGCGGGTCTCGCCGCAGTTTCGACCTCGACAGGCGAGGCGACCGCGCATAATGGCGGCACGCTGAACGTGTCGGGTCTGTCCGGCGCGCTGGCATTGGGTCTTGGCAGCGGCGATGTGGAGGCGTCGAACGGCGCTGGAGCGGTCATCAACGCCAAGACCGGCAGCCTCGCGGGCCTCGCCGCAGTTTCGACCTCGACAGGCACGGCCACCGCGCACAATGGCGGTACGCTGAACGTGTCGGGTCTGTCCGGCGCGCTGGCATTGGGTCTTGGCGATGGCAATGTTACGGCGTCGAATGGCGCCGGGGCGATCATCAACGCCGAGACCGGCAGCCTCGTGGGCCTCGCCGCAGTTTCGACCTCGACAGGCACGGCCACCGCGCACAATGGCGGCACGTTGAACGTGTCGGGTCTGTCCGGCGCGCTGGCATTGGGGCTTGGCGACGGCGATGTAGCGGCGTCGAATGGCGCTGGTGCGATCATTAACGTTGAGAGCGGCAGCCTCGTGGGCCTCGCCGCAGTTTCGACCTCGACAGGTACGGCAACTGCGCACAATGGCGGCACGCTGAACGTGTCAGGTCTGGTCGGCGCGCTGGCGTTGGGGGTTGGCGACGGCGACGTGTCGGCCACCAACGGCGCCGGCGCAGTGATCAACGCTGGCTCAGGTAGCCTTGCGGGGCTTGTTGCACTGTCCACTGGCGCAGGAGGGGCAGCCGCTACTAACACTGGCACGATCAACGCCGATGGCCTGACTGGCGCGGTTGCGGTTCACCTCAGCGGCGGTGATGCCACGGCGACTAATGCTGAAGGGGCGAAGATCGAGCTGGCCTCGGGCGGTTTGGCGGCGTTGGCCGCCGTCACCTCGGGTGACGGGCGCGCCATCGCCACCAACGACGGTGAGATTGCGGTTACGAACGGCCTTTTCGGCATGGTCGCCGCTGGTATTGATGGCGGCGATGCAATCGCCATCAACAATGGCGACATTGATCCTCCGCTTGTAGGTCAGGCTGCGCTGTCTTTCGGCTCAGGCTGGGCGGTCGCCGTCAATAACGGCAGCGTCGACTCCGAGCTTGTTGGTTCGATCGCGCTCAATGTCGGCGATGGCCGCGCCATTGCGATCAACAACGGCGATATCTTCTCCACCAGCGGTCTGCCGCTCGTTGGTCTCGCGGGCGTCAAAGTTGGCGATGGCGTTGGGTACGGCGTCGACGTTGCGGTCATCAATACCGACTCGATCGCTGGCTACGCCATGGGCGCCGTTGGCGTCGCTGTTGGCGACGACAATGTGGCGCTGACTGTCAACGGTCCAGGCGCAGATATCAACGCCAGCCTCGCCGGCGTGACGGGCGTCGGAATCGGCGATGGCAATTTCATTCTCAGCGGCAACAGCGGCAAGGTCGATGCAGCCGTCACGGGCGTCGCCGGCTATGTTGAGGGGGACCGGAACGCGCTGGGCGTGTTCAACACGGGCCAGGTGAACGCCGATGGCATCGGCCTGCTGGCAGTCGTCAATAGCGACGACAATCGCCTCACCCAGTTCAATAGCGGCACGGTCGACGCGGGTCTGGTCGGCATGGCCGCCTATATTGACGGCGATCGCAACCGCGCCCGCGTGAGCAATGAAAAAGA
>NZ_JCAWFG010000032.1:0-23175 GCF_059740505.1 Camelimonas sp. FR25
ATGAAATCGCACAGGATAATTTTGAATCAGACTCTAACGGCGCTATGGTGCTTCACAAGGCACGGCTGCTCAGCGACAACACCCTGAAGACCCGCATCCTGCCGGAAAACGACTTCCCGCCCGGCGACCTCGAGGCCCAGATCAAGGCCTTCGTCGCGCATTACAACCACCAGCGATACCACGAGAGCCTGGCCAATGCGACACCGGCCGACGCCTACTTCGGCAGGCCCCTGCCATCATCAAACAACGTAAAAAAATCAAGCGACAGACCATCGAATATCCGCGCCTGCAGCACTGCAAGCTCGCCACCTAACATCAAACCCAGACGAGGCCCGCACTCTGCTGATTTACGCCGCGATCTGCGCCAAATGTTCTGACGACGGACAGGGGGGAACGTCAGATCATACGGAACTAAATATACGATGTCGCGAAGCCTTTCGCGGCAAGAGCGTTTGGCGCGCGCCATCGCAGCCAATGGAGATGTATCACCGCGCCCCAATGTTGCCGATCTTGCGGTAGTTATGCCGGGTGGGTTCCCACGAACCGTAACTGGTGCCTATATTACATTCACCGTGGTCGCGATCGCTGGCGCTCATTTAGGTGGGGTTTGGCAAATCCGGGATCCAATTGCTCGCCCCGCAGCATTTCAGAGGCTGTCTGGGTGGGTTGAGCGGGGACGCTCAAGGGGCGATTTAATGCGGCCTCGCGCACATATCGCTATGTCAGTATTTTACTGGAGATGCTGTGGTGACCGTACCCGCCTTTTCCTCCATTGCGCAATGGTACACGGTCGGCGATCGCGCCCATAATGTTCGTTCTGTCAAATCCGCGGGAAGGATTCTCGATCTGCTCGATACGGTCCGCCCAGCTGGCGTCATGTCCCGTCCAGGCGTTCCAGAACTGGTGCTGAGCCAGGATATGGTCGGCGGTCGCCGCCTTATTGGCGATCTGGGAGCTGGACGCTTCGACGTCAGAAGCGAAAGGGATGACTTATATTTCGCACCGCCGGATTTTTCCAATACGGTGGGTGTTGATGTCAGCTTTCGACTTCGCAGCTTGGCCTTTCCAATGGTCGAATGGAAAGATGTTCTCGATAGTGCTACTGACGGCGCGTTCACCATGGACGGTCTGCGTCTGAACAAAGGATCCTTCAGCTCCCCGGCGATCCAGTCTTCGCTTCGGAAACTATGGGCGCTTTGCGACGAAGAAGGCGCTCCTGCCCGGATGCTGGCGCGTGCCGCCGGCTGCGAGATTCTGGCGGAACTGTGCCGATTGAGCAATGCGCCGTTCAGGCCTACGAGAGGAGGCCTTGCTCCTTGGGCCAAGCGGCGGGCAGTCGATCTTATCCAGGCAAGGCTCTCTGAGGACCTGAGCCTGGACGAACTGGCAGCCGAAGCGCGTCTTTCGCCTTTCCATTTCGCACGTATGTTCAAGCAAAGCTTGGGTGTACCACCGCGCGTTTACCTGACGCGGTTGCGTGTAGAAAAAGCGTGCGAGCTCCTTGAACACACTGATCTTTCGATCACGGAAATCGCACCTGAGGTTGGCTATTCGTCAAATCAAGTCTTCGCCCGGGTGTTTCTTAAGCACATGCGAATGAGGCCTTCCGACTATCGCCGTGCGACCCGCGATCCCGCCAGAGGGATCGCGGGCCAATAGCGCTCACCAATCCAGATCAAGTTGTGAGCTTTGGGCAAAAGCGAGCAAATCAGCATTTACGATTTCGGGATGCGTGGCGAACAGGCCATGCGAAAGCCCCGGATAGGTCTTGAGGGTCCCGTCCCGTACCAGTCTGACGGCCTTTTTGGCTGAGTTTCCGATAGGGACTATCTGATCGTCCTCACCGTGCAGAAACAGCACCGGCACGGTGATCGCTTCCAGATCGTGGGTGAAGTCGGTCTCGGAAAATGCCTTGATGCAGTCGTAATGCGCTTTTGCGCCGCCGGCCATACCCTGGCGCCACCAGTTGTCGATTAGGCCCTGGCTGACTTCGGCGCTCTCCCGATTGAACCCGTAGAAGGGTCCGCTTGGAATAGCCGTGTAAAACTCCGCGCGATTGCGGATCAATGCATCGCGAAATCCGTCGAAGACTTCCACCGGAATGCCGTCCGGGTTCTTGTCTGACTTGACCATCACCGGTGGAACTGCGCCAATCAATATTGCCTTGGCGATGCGGCCCTGGTTTGCGCTAGCGGCATAGCGCGCTACCTCGCCCCCGCCGGTCGAGTGGCCGATATGGATAACGTCGCGAAGACAGAGCGCCTCTACGATCACTTTAACGTCAGCAGCGTAGGTGTCCATCTCGTTGCCGGTGTCGGTTTGCGTCGAACGGCCATGGCCACGCCTGTCATGCGCAATCACGCGGTAGCCGTGTGACAGAAAGAACAGCATTTGGCTGTCCCAGTCATCGGCGCTCAACGGCCAGCCGTGGTGAAACATCACCGGCTCGGCATCTTTCGGGCCCCAGTCCTTGTAGAATAGGTCTACACCATCGGATGTTGTGATAATCGGCATGATTTTCCTTTGGGTTAGGTGCATTCAAATTGCTAGAAAGGGTCGCGCAGCGCGCCGTAACACAAGCGGCGGTGCGATCAGAGTATGTGGAATGAGGAATTTCCGTTTTTAGTGGCATAATCATAGCCTCGATGCGGATGTAGTGCGGTGCGGTGGCTGCGGTCGGGTTGCAGATCTTGCTTGAGTGGGTTCTACAAAAGGCAGGATCTCCCAATAGTACTCCATCGCTGACTACCTCCCGTTGGGCAATGTCACATGCGGTGAAGTCAGCGGAAGCGGGGGCCGTCCTTCGACTACAGCGGCCAGGCGATAGAGCTGGCTGTTGGCTATCGGCTGCCTCGTTTAATACTGCTACCCGGCGCTTCGTGCGGCCATACTGGCCGCACCGGCCGCACATTGCCTGCGCGGGTGAGGCGCGGGGTGATGGGATGCCTCGCTCCAACTCAGCTAGCGCGCGACCCATCGCAGCCTTGGTGGGACGAAGCCGCAAGAATGGCACCGCCGCAGCAGTTTCGGCGCCGCACCTCCCACGAGTATTCGCTAACGTCGCATAGATAACTCGAACGCCGAATTCGGTGTGAGAAATACAGACGTTAGCCCTCAACAAACATAAATCGAGTCAGTCATGAGAATTCGCAACGGTCTTGATTCACTTCTTCGGCCCGAGGACTCAGTTCTCGTGCTGATCGATCATCAGCCTTTCCAGCTTACCAATCTTAACAGTCACGATCCGCACCACGTGGTCAACAACGCGACGGCGCTAGCAAAAGCGGCCAAGGTCTTCGGCGTTCCGACCATCCTCACCAGCGTTATCGCCGAACGCGGTGGGTATATCTTCCCCCAGATCACCGATGTGTTCCCTGGCCAGGAGGTGATTGACCGTACATTCATCAACACCTGGGAGGATCCGAAGGCGGTTGATGCCGTCAAGGCAACCGGGCGCAAGCAACTTGTCATCGCCGGCCTATGGACTGAGGTCTGTGTGGCCTTGCCCGCGATACAGGCTGCCGGAGAGGGTTGGGACGTGACCGTGATCACCGACGCCTCGGGCGCTGTCTCCGTGGAGGCGCACGAAGTCGCAATCCAGCGCATGGCCGCAGCGGGCGTCAATCTCATGACCTGGCTCGCGCTCGCAGCCGAATGGCAGCGTGACTGGGCGCGGATGGAGACTGCTCCTGGCCTGACCGACATCCTGGTCCAACACGCGGCCGGAAGTGGAATTGCGTATCTGTGGGAGCAGCAGCTGCTGAATACACCGGCGCCGAAGGCCAGCTGAGGGGCCCGAATACGGCAAGTTTCGGCAATAATCGCTACCACTGCGCGATCGTAGGCATCCTCATCGCTCCCGGAGCGCAGAGGATGCAGACGGCGCAGCCGCAATAGGCATTGCGTGCTCATGGACCGGGATCACGACCGGTCCGAGCGTGGGCGCATGAGCCCGGCCTGCCGTGGACGGGGCACGGCAAGCCTCGCGCCTTCAAACACTCCCGCCGCCTTGGGGGCTCAAATGACAGCGAAGCACACCGCGCAGATTTCCTATGATGATCAAAGATACAAGGGCCACTTTGTCGGCCACATTACCGGAGTCGAGGTCGAAGGCGAGCTGAGCATTTCGAAGGTTTCGGAGGCGCTGGTCATCGCCGATCACACCATGGTTGCGGGTGTGCTGCGCGGCACGGGAGCCGGTTCTGCTCTGGCGATTGCCCTGATCGCGGATGCCCGCGCCATGGGCTCTCGCATCATGCCGCTATGTCCCTTCGTGGATACGCAAACCCGGAAGCATCCCGAGTGGGCCGATGTCATTCAACCTTGAGGCAGGGAACGCGCTCTCGAGCGGGATCCTGTTCCTCGCGCATCTGGGGCTGTGCGCGGCCTATATTCAGGGCGGGCTGGTAAAGCTGAGCGATTTCCCTGCCGCCGTCGCAGAGATGGTTCACTTCCGGCTCTCCCCGCCCGCCATGTTCGCAGCGCTGGTCATCGCGCTTGAGCTCGCCGCTTCGGCAATGGTGGTGACCGGCTTCGTCCGATGGCTTGGAGCGCTGGCGCTTGCTGGGTTCACGGTGCTGTCGACGCTGATCGCGCTCCGGTTCTGGGAGCTGCCCACGGGTGGGGTGCGGCGCGCGAGCGCAAACGCCTTCTTCGAGCATCTTGGTCTGGTGGGTGGTTTCCTGCTGGTCGCCTGGCTGGATCTCTCTCGGTTCCCACCCCTCGTTCCGTGACGAAACCAATCACACCGCCCGCAAGGAGCACAGCTATGTCCAGGACGGATCTGATCATCGTCAATGCCAGGATCACGACGCTCGACAGGCAGAACCCTGCTGCCGAGGCCGTTGCAATCCGCGACGGCAGCTTCATTGCCGTCGGATCCGAGGCGGAGGCGCGCCGTGCCGTGCCCGAGGCGACGATCATCGACGCCAAGGGGCGCCGCCTGATCCCCGGCCTGATCGACAGCCACATCCATCTGATTCGCGGCGGACTGAACTACAACATGGAGCTGCGCTGGGACGGCGTGCCCTCGCTTTCCGAGGCGATGGCGATGCTTAAGCGTCAGGTCGATCGCACACCCGCACCGCAATGGGTGCGCGTGGTGGGCGGCTTCACCGAGCACCAATTCGCCGAAAAGCGCCTGCCGACGCTCGAAGAGTTGAATGTGATCGCCCCGGATACGCCGGTATTCATCTTGCATCTCTACGATCGTGCGCTGCTGAACGCCGCGGCGCTGCGGGTGGTCGGCTACACAAAGAACACACCGAACCCCCCGGGCGGCGAGATCGTGCGCGACGGCGCAGGCAATCCAACAGGGCTGTTGCTGGCTCACCCTAACGCGACGATCCTCTATTCGACGCTGGCGAAGGGTCCGACGCTCGATCCTGACTATCAGATCAATTCCACAAGTCATTTCATGCGCGAATTGAACAGTCTTGGCGTGACCTCAGTCATAGATTCGGGTGGCGGTTTCCAGAACTATCCCAATGATTACGCGATTATCGAGAAGATGCATGCGGACGGCCAGCTGACAGTGCGGATCAGCTACAACCTCTTCACGCAGAAGCCGAAGGAGGAGCTGTCCGATTTTACCTCCTGGGCGAAGCAGATCAGCCCCGGCCAGGGAGACGACACCTATCGCCACAACGGTGCGGGCGAAATGCTGGTCTATTCCGCCGCAGACTTTGAGGATTTCCGCGTCGAACGTCCAGAAATGTCGGTGGATATGGAGAACGATCTGGAGCCGGTGATCCGTCTGCTAGCCGAAAATCGATGGCCCTGGCGTTTACATGCATCCTATGACGAGACTATTTCGCGCGCGCTCAACGTTTTCGAGAAGGTCAACCGGGACGTTCCCTTGCAGGGCATCAACTGGTTCTTCGACCATGCCGAGACGATCAGCGACCGCTCCATAGATCGTATAGCCGCGCTTGGCGGCGGCATCGCCATCCAGCACCGGATGATGTTCCAGGGGGAGTACTTCATCGAACGTCACGGAGCCAAGGCTATGGAGAGCACGCCGCCGATCAGGCGGATGATGGAAGCTGGGGTACCAGTTGGCGCAGGGACGGATGCGACGCGCGTGGCCAGCTACAACCCTTGGGTCTGCCTGTCCTGGTTGGTGACCTCGCGGACGCTGGGCGGCATCCGGCTGTATCCGGCGGCCAACCGCCTCGACCGGGAAACCGAGCTGCGGCTCTGGACGGAAGCGAATACCTGGTTTTCCAGCGAGGTCGGCAAAAAGGGGCAGATTAAAATCGGCCAGCTCGCTGACTTCGCGTTGCTGTCTGACGACTATTTCAATGTCCCTGAGGCGGAGATCGTGCATCTGCGCTCGGTCCTGACTGTGCTGGGCGGGAAGGTCGTGCACGGTGAGGGCGACTATGGTCGGCTCGCCCCTGCGCTGCCAAGGCCCATGCCAGACTGGTCACCCGTTGCAACCTTTGGAGGCTACTACAGGGCGCCGCAGACACAGGCGAAGCTGGCGATGAGCTGCGGTTGTTCGCAAAGTTGCGGCGTGCATGGGCACGACCATGCCGTGGCACTTGGAGCAAACGTTCCCGTTGGGGATGCCCGCAGCTTCTGGGGCGCCTTCGGTTGCGGCTGCTGGGCGGTATAGCGGCGCCGGCAACTTCGCGACCTCGATCGTGAGCGGCAGTGGCGCGCCGCGCCCGCCTTCACAATCTTCAGCCGGTACGGATGTCTTCCGCCGGAAGGGAGCCGATATGTCTGTCCAAGGTACAACGCCAGCCGCCAGAGGTCCGCTGAACTTCCCGGTGTTCCGGGCCCTGTGGATCGCCACGATCGTCTCGAATATCGGCACATGGATGCATGATGTCGGCGCCGGTTGGCTGATGACATCTCTCTCAACCGATCCGTTGCTGGTGGCGCTGGTGCAGGCCGCAACGACGTTGCCGATGTTTTTGCTGGCGCTGCCTGCCGGGGCGATGGCCGACACCGTGGACCGGCGCAAAATGCTGCTGGGCGCGCAGATCCTCGGCATGGCTGCCGCAAGCGTTCTCGCGGTTCTGACCCTCCAGGGGCTGACCACACCTAGGGTGCTGCTCGCGGCCACCTTTGTTCTTGGCGTCGCGGCAGCACTGAGCGCACCGGTGTTCCAGGCCATCGTCCCGGAACTGGTGGACAAGCACACATTGCCCGACGCGGTCGCCCTGAACAGTCTCGGCGTCAACATTTCGCGCGCGATCGGACCAGCGCTTGGCGGCGTGATCGTGGCCCTGGCTGGCGTGCCGGCCGTGTTCGCGCTCAACGCGATATCGGTGCTGGCTGTGCTGGTCGTGTTGCTCACGTGGAAACGAGAACCGGGCGCTGGGGTCCTGCCGCCCGAACACTTCTTTGGCGCGTTGCGCGCGGGCTATCGCTATGTGCGACACTCCGCGGCGATGCGACTGGTGCTCGTCCGCACGCTTGGTTTTTTCCTGTTCGGGAGCGCGCTCTGGGCGATGCTGCCGTTGGTCGGGCGGCGTGCACTGGGGCTCGACGCGGCCGGCTATGGCGCACTTCTGGGCTGTATGGGCGCCGGCGCCATTGCCGGGGCTGTACTTTTGAAGTTGCTGCGCAAAACGGTCGAAGCCAACACGATCTCCATCTGGGCAACGCTGCTGTTTGCGGCTGCGACCCTGGCTCTGGCGCTGGCGTCCAATGGCTGGCTCGCAGGGGGGGTGATGTTCGCGGCCGGCATCGCCTGGATCGGCATGCTCACCTCGCTGAACGTCGCCGCGCAGACGGCGTCGCCTGGGTGGGTCAAGGCCCGCGCGCTCGCGGTCTACCTGCTGGTGCTCCAGGGCGCGATGACCGGCGGCAGCATTGTCTGGGGAACGCTTGCGAGCCAGTTCAGCGTCACTGGCGCGCTGACGGTTGCGGCAGCTGGCCTGACGCTGACAGTTCTACTTGGGATGCGCTGGCGGCTACCTATCGATGCGGCAACCGATCTTTCACCGTCAAACCATTGGGCCGAGCCCGTGGTCGCCGTTCCGCCGGCCGGTGACCGCGGCCCGGTTCTCATCGAGATCGAATATCGCGTTGCCCCCGAACGGCAGGCTGATTTTGTCGCAGCACTCAGCCGATTCCGCTCGGTCCGGCAACGCGACGGCGCGATCCGTTGGGATGTCTGGGAAGACGTAGCCCAACCGGGCCGGGTCATCGAAGGCTTCGTTGTCGAAAGCTGGATTGAGCATCAGCGGCAGCACGCGCGTGTCACCCACGCCGATGCGCTCGATCAGGAACTGCTGAACGCGTTCCATATCGGAAGCAGCCCGCCGGTTGTCACCCACCTGCTGCGCGCACTGTGAACCTGTTTAATCGAAAGAAATCATGATGATTTGGAATCCGACGCAGGCGCCCGATTGCCCCGAGGACAACGATCTCGACGCCATTGAGATTGGGAACATGACCGCTTCCGGCTGCCGCCTGGCGACGAGGCCAAGCTCACCTCAATGCCGGAAGAGGCTGACATGCGTCGTAGTCGATTACGGTCCCGCCAGCGCTCCAGAGTTCATCTTTCTTGGACGAAGGGTATGTTGATACACCAGCAAGTACAGCAATCGAGACTGAGGCCGGACTACGGCAATCCATGTGTGCGATCAGCCGGAATGTACGCGCCCGAACTCGCCGGCGGGTTGGCCGAAGAGTTCTTCCAATCCGCGGTCCCAGTATGGATCTGGCCCTATTCGATCGACAATCCAGTCGACGAAGGCCCTGACCTTCGGCGCAAGCTCTCGAGAGCTCGGGTAGAGCGCCCACAGCGTCTGCTTGGAGACGAGCGGAAATTTTGGAAGCGCCGGCACAAGAGCGCCGCTTCGAAGTTCATCGGCAGCGCACCAGGTCGCCATACAGGCAATGCCGAGGCCGGCGCACGCCGCATCCCTGACAGCAGCTCCATCATTGATGCGCAACGCTGGAGTGACCTTGCGTACGATTGGCTTCCGATCTGCGTCCAGAAATGTCCACAGGTCCAGCGTGCTGACAAGCAGACACAAGTGCTCAGCAAGATCGTCGGGGGTTTGCGGCCGCCCGCGCCTTTCGAGGTAATCGGGCGAGGCGACGAGGACGCGTCGGTCCTGTGCGAGACGCCGCGCAATGAAGGAAGAATCCCCCGACTCTGTGTAACGGACCGCCACATCGAACGCGCCTTCGACGAGATCGACCACGCTGTCGGATATGCGGAAATCAAGCATGAGGTCGGGGTAACGAGCGCGAAACTCCGGCAGACCCGGCACGATGCGCATGCGTGCAAACGATGCCGGAGCCGCGACCCGCAGGGTGCCGCGCGGCGCGGCTTGCTCGCGCCCCAGCGCCGCCCGCGCGGCATCGGCTGCATCGAGGACGTTCTCGGCATGCGGCAAAAATGCGAGGCCGTCGACTGTCAAGGTCGTCTGTCGCGTCGTTCGGTGGACCAGCCGCGCGCCCAGTTGCTTCTCGAACGCCGCAAGCCGCGCACTTGCGCTGGCAGGCGTCAGGTTCAGGTCACGGGCCGCCGCGCTGATGCTTCCCAACTGAGAGATGCGCATGAACAGCTTCAAATCGCCAATATCCACGGATCACCTTCAATAATTCCTTGAAGCTGATCCTAGTTTTCAACTGCTACCGGCGGCAATCGCAAAATGTCAAATGACAGAACACCACGGAAGCATCTTGGGATTGCCGATCCTTTCAGGAGAAGTACATGCTTGCTCAATTGATCGAAACCTTCGGTGAGCCGGACCTTTTCAAACTCACCTCGATGTCTGATCCGCTGCCCGGGCCTGGCGAGGTCGTTGTGGCTCTCGCCGCCACGAGTGTGAATCCTGTCGACTACAAGATCAGGCGCTACGGTCCC
Organism: Camelimonas sp. FR25; assembly: GCF_059740505.1. Taxonomy (NCBI): domain Bacteria; kingdom Pseudomonadati; phylum Pseudomonadota; class Alphaproteobacteria; order Hyphomicrobiales; family Chelatococcaceae; genus Camelimonas; species Camelimonas sp. FR25. The sequence continues at coordinate 9,839 of NZ_JCAWFG010000032.1, forward strand.
TCGATTGCGCCTCTGCTGCCGGCCGTGCTTGGCTGCGATGTCGCCGGAACCGTCCTGGCGGTCGGCACCGATGTCAGGGGCTTCAAAGTCGGCGACGAGGTCTATGGTTGCGCCGGCGGCGTGGCCGGCGTGAGGGGCGGGGCCTACGCCGAGCGTATCGTGGCAGACGCAGCTCTGTTGGCGCACAAGCCCTCGAACCTCAGCCTTCGCGAGGCCGCCGCGCTCCCTCTCGTGACGATTACCGCCTGGGAGGGGTTGGATCGAGCCGGTGTCGGCGCGGGCACGAACATACTGATCCATGGCGGCGCCGGGGGCGTCGGGCATATCGCGATCCAATTGGCCAAGGCGCGGGGCGCGACCGTCTCGACCACGGTCTCCTCTGACGAGAAGGCGGCGATCGCGAAGCGGTTCGGTGCAGATCACGTGATCAGCTATCGCAAGGAAGCAGTCGCCGACTATGTCGCGCGCCTGACTGGCGGCAGCGGTTTCGACGTCGTGTTCGACGCGACGGGCGGAGATGACATCGCGGCCTCTTTTGCCGCAGCGCGGCTGAACGGCCAGGTGGTCACGATCGTTTCTCAGTACCAGGCAGACCTCGGCCCCATGCACACGAAGGGCCTCAGCCTCCACGTGGTTTTTATGCTGATCCCGATGCTCCATGACATCGGCCGCAAGGCCCATGGCCGTCTGCTGCGCGCAGCTGCAGTGCTGGCTGAGGCAGGAAAGCTGCGGCCCCTCATCGACCCCGAGCACTTTGCGCTCGCGGACCTGTCCCTGGCGCATGAAAAGGCCGAGGCCGGGCGGGCGCAGGGAAAGATCGTTATCGACATTCCGGGACGTGCCTCGACTGTCTGAGACGCGTTCGAAAGTGGGATTTCGCAATGCCTCGGCGGGTGTTGTCGGAGACCCGCGGGCGGGGGGCGCAGCCAGCCTCTGTCCTCCTGCTCGCCGCCTGTGCCCCAGAACCCGGAGCCGGCTGAGGTCAAGCTCCAGATCAATCACCTGAACGCGAAAGATCTCCCACAGCAGCTTCGGCGAGAGCTGATGGGTTTTGACCAACGATTCAAAAAAGGAGATTCAGATGACCAAGATGATGAAGGCCGCCGTGCTCACCCGCTTTGGCGGACCGGAGGTGTTCGAATTGCGCGAGGTGCCGGTCCCGCCGGTTGGTCCGCATCAGGTGCGCGTGCGGGTGCACGCCACCGCGATCAATCCGCTCGACTATCAGATTCGCCGCGGCGACTATGTCGACCACGTCCCGCTACCTGCCATCATCGGCCACGACATCTCGGGTGTCATCGAGGAAATCGGGGCTGACGTTCGCGAGTTCGCTGTCGGCGACGAGGTCTATTACACGCCCAAAATCTTCGGCGGTGCAGGTTCATATGCCGATCAGCATGTCGCCGACGTCGAACTCGTCGGCCGAAAGCCCCGGAACCTGACCCACCTCGAAGCGGCGAGCCTGACGCTCGTCGGAGGAACTGTCTGGGAGGCATTCGTCGAGCGCGCGCAGTTGAAGGTTAGCGAGACAATTCTCATCCATGGCGGCGCAGGCGGCGTCGGGACGATCGCAATCCAGCTCGCCAAGGCGATCGGCGCGCGCGTGATCACGACGGCACTGGCCCACGACCACGCGTTCGTGCGCTCGCTCGGAGCAGACGAGGCCATCGACTTCATGACGGAAGACTATGTCGAGGCGGCGTCGAGGCTGACCGGGGGAGAAGGCGTGAACGTCGTCTTCGACACGATCGGAGGCGACACGCTGACAAGAAGTCCGCTCGCGCTCGCGCCGTTTGGTCGTGTGGTCAGCCTCGTCGACCTCGCAAAACCGCAGAACCTCATTGAGGCCTGGGGTAAGAATGCCGCCTACCACTTCGTATTTACCCGCCAGAACCGGGGCAAACTGGACGCGCTGACCCGCCTCGTCGAGCGCGGGCTCGTCAAGCCTGTTCTCGGCGCTACGCTGCCGCTGGCCCGTATGTCCGAGGCGCACGAACTGCTCGAGAACGGAGCCGCACGGGGGTTGCGCGGCAAGGTCGTGATCGACGTGTCGGGCGGGACGGTGTCCTTGCCGTCGGTCCAGCGCGTCGGTTGAGGCGTCAGGCGGGCGTCCATCGGCCGTCCGCCTCAATATCTGCGGGAGAGACACCATGGTGACAGAACTCGCACTCTTTCGCCTCAAAAGGGATTCTGGCCCTGCCTTCGAAGCTACCTTCGCCAGCGTCGCTTCTCTACTGACAGGCGCCGACGGCTATCTGTGGCACCGCCTCGTCCTGACGCTGGATGACGCCGACCTCTACCTGCTCGAGGTTGAGTGGCGGGATCTGGCCGCTCACACTCAAGGATTCGAACCGAGCGACGCGCATGAACGCTTCATCGCTGCGCTCGAACCGCTGCTCGCCGGCGCACCGATCGTCGTCCACGTCCCAAAAGACGCGTGGCCGTGACTGCTCTAACCTTATCCAATGTGGGGTGCGCAGGAAGAGCGTACCGGCGCCGGCAGCCCGGCAATATGGGCGAAGAGCGGCGTATCCACGTATTTTGCCCGACCGCAAGCCGGTCGAGGAATGAGCTGAGCGGCTCCATGCCTGCGAGACCGGGCTCAGGGTAGATCGTCCCATCATCAAGGCCGGGACACCGACCTGGCCGGCAACCTGACCAACTGACTTTGTCGACAATAGGAAACAAGGAGGCCGAGAACTTCGATGCCTACACTCTATTATGCACCCGGCGCCTGCTCGCTCGCACCGCACATCACCTTGGAATGGATCGGCCGGCCCTACGAAGCGGTCAGGGTGAAATATGGCTCCGATGAACTGTTGGCAGTGAACCCTGCTGGCGCGGTTCCAACGCTTCGGGAAGATGATGACTGGCTTCTGACGCAAGCCGGCGCCATCCTGGACTATCTGGCGCGGAAGCATCCGGAGGCCAGGCTCGGCGGAGGAGAAGGCGCGCGGGACAGGGCCGAGGCACAGCGCTGGTCCGCATTCTTCACATCGGATCTCCACGCCGCCTTCTGGCCGGTCTTCATGCCGTATCGCTACACGACAGACCAGAGCGATGCGGCGAGAGCAGCGGTGGTCGAAGCGGGGCACAAGCTGGTCGCGAAGCAACTTGGCGTCCTGGATCGACATCTCGCTGGACGGGAGTACATATTGGACGGAGGGCGCTCGGTGATTGACGCATACTCGTTCCCGATGCTCCGATGGGCGCGGAAGCTTCTGTCCGGCGGCCTTGAAGGATATCCGAACGTGCAGAACCTGCATGACAGGCTTGCCGACGATCCGGGCGTGCAGAAGGTCCTCGCGCGCGAGGCTGGCGGCTGAAACATCCAGGGGCGTCAAGCGAATAGCGAGCGGCATCCAGCACGTCGCCGGCATCACCGGCGACGTGCTGGCCAAGATCGATTTCTATGTCGGCTTTCTCGGCCTCAGGCTCTTGAAGCGGACCGGTGTCTTTGCGAATGCCGGGCAAATGCACCTCACTCACGGGGATGGACTTGGTAGCCTTGGCACGTTGTTGACTTGCCTCATCTGAGCACCTTGCTTCAGTCAAGCTGCTGATCCTGGATGAACTCGGCTACTTGCCCTTCAACGCCGTTGACGTCGAGCTGCTCTTCGAGGTGCTCAGCCAGCGTTACGAGCGGGGCATCACGCTGGTGACAAGCAATCTGCCGTTCGATGAGTGGACCACGGTGTTCGGCTCAGAAGGCCTGACCGGGGCCTTGTTCGACCGGCTGCCCCCCACGTGCACATCCTTGAGATGAACGTTGACAGCTATCGGCTCGCCACCAGCCGCTGCCGCCAGAAAGACAGAAACAGCCCATCAAGACCTGATCAGCCACGGCCATTCGCAGCTGAAAATTAGCTTCCGCTCCGCTCCAGCCGCTTCCCCGCTGCCGACCATAACCCGCCTCGACGTGAGGCCTACTTTTAAACCGGTGAATGTCCTCTTTTTATAAAGGCGTTAACAACGGTGCATCTGGCTGCCGGTGTGGCATGTGCGGGGTCATGGTGCAGGCGGTATCATTCGGCTTATGGCTGCGACGGCCGCCTCGGCAACCGTCAGAAGCCTTGCTCTGTCATACCCCTGGCGCGCCATCGCTGACATGCCTGCCAGCGTGACAGCGATGTAGTCGGTGAGGCTAGCCGCGCATTCGGGGTGCTCCGCCATGAGGCTGTGCCGTATCAGGCCTTCACCGTCGGCCTGTAACGCGCAGGCAAGACGGCTCGCTTCGGCATCAACGCTGTGCATGCCCTCGATGACCATGCAGCCCGCATGCGTCGGGCTCGCCGAATACGCATGTGCTGCAGTGCGCAGGATATCGGCCAGCCGATCAGCCATGGGTCTGTCCGACTTCAGGATGTCAGCGAATGGCACCGCTCCATGGCGCGCGTAGTGGTCAAGAACGCGCTGATAGAGACCGGCCTTGCTCCCGAACGCCGCATAGAAACTTGGAGGACGTATGCCAAGGGCATCCGTCAGATCATTCAGGCTGACCCCATCATAGCCTCGTGCGTGAAACAGGCGCTGCGCGACCGCCACCGCTTCGTCCGTGTCAAAGCGCCGGGGCCTTCCACGAGGCTTTGAATTATTTGTATCGTTCACTACAAAACCCGTTGACGTGCTGAATCCTGTCTATATGTATCAGTCACTATATTATTTGACAAGGAAACGACATGTCTGATTTCCATGGTAAATCCGTGCTGGTTCTGGGTGGCAGTCGCGGGATCGGTGCGGCGATTGTACGCCGCTTCGCATCTGGTGATGCTGCGGTGCAGTTCACCTACTTCGGCGCCGAAGCGTCGGCCCAGGCGCTCGCTTCGGAGACGGGCGCCACCGCGCACAGGACCGACAGCGCAGAGCGCGATGCGGTGCTTGCGCGTGTCAGGGACGCCGGGCCGCTCGACGTACTGATCGTGAACGCGGCGGTGGCAGTGTTTGGAGATCCGCTTGAGCAGAACCCCGATGCCATTGATCGCATGTTCGCCATCAACATCAATGGGCCGTATCATGCCGCGGTAGAGGCGGCGCGGACCATGCCTCCGGGCGGACGCATCATCTTCATCGGTTCCGTAAATGGCGATCGCATGCCTGTTCCAGGAATGGCCGGCTATGCCGCCTCAAAATCAGCACTGCAGGGCATGGCGCGCGGGCTCGCTCGCGACTTTGGCCCGAAGGGGATCACCGTGAATGTCGTGCAGCCCGGGCCGATCGATACGGACGCCAACCCGGCGGATGGGCCGATTGCTGATGTTCTTCACGGTTTCATGGCGGTGAAGCGGCACGCTCATGTCGATGAGGTCGCGCACATGGTCGCGTGGCTTGCAGGTCCTCAGACGGACTTCATCACCGGCGCCATGCACACGATCGATGGCGGGTTCGGCGCCTGACGCCCATCAACAGTCGAGGAAACCGTTGAGCATCAGGCCGAGAGCCTGGCGGGCTTTGGGGAGCACCTCGTCTGGCCGGTCGCTCGCGGCGACCCACAGTGCGGCGTTCATTGCCGCACCGGTGATCAGGCGAGCTGCTGCTTCAGAATCAGTGTCCCTGACCACGCCTTCAGATACAAGATCCTCCAGCAGGGCTCGGGTTGACGCCAGGCAGGCGTTCTGGCTTGGCCACTGCGACGGGTCACCGAGAAAGGCTGGGCCATCGCGCAGCACAATCCGCTGGATTTCAGGGTCAAGGGCGAGCTCAATGTAGGCCATGCCCTCAGCCACCATGCGCTCCCAGCGCGAGGCATGTCCCATCGCGCCGGCCGTCATGGCGGCGCGGGCGGCCATCTCGGTGTCCACCTCGGCAACCACGGCAGCGAACAGGCCCTTCTTGTCGCCGAAATTGTGGTAGAGCGCGCCCCGCGTCAGGCCCACCGAGGCGGTCAGTTCGTCCATGGATGCCGCGGCAAAACCTTTTTCGGCAAATGCCTTGCGCCCCGCTCGGAGCAGCCGTTCGCGCGTCTCGGCCATCATCTCTGCACGTGATCTCGCCACAGCACTTTCCTTCGCATACGTCCCGTATGCCAATTGACATACGGGACGTATCTGTGTTTTCTGCTTACATACGCAACGTATATGTATCTGCGGTATCGGCCAATGGCGCCGGGCTGCAGGCCACACGGAGATATCCGGAATGTCACATGTCACGCCTGTTTTCCCCGCCACTCGGCACGCCCTATATGAGCAGCATGGCTATTCGGCCGCACTGCGCTCGGGAGACCTGCTCTTTGTCTCCGGACAGGTCGGCAGTCGCGACGACGGCAGCCCCGTCACCGACCTGGAAGGGCAGATCCGGCAGGCCTTTCACAATCTCCAGGCTACGCTGGCGGCGGCTGGATGCTCGCTGGCGGATCTGGTGGACGTGACGACATTTCACACTGACCCGGAGGTGCAGTTTCCGGCAGTGATGAAGGTGAAGGCGGAGTTCTTCCCAAAAGCTCCTTACCCCAACTGGACTGCCGTCGGGGTCACCTGGCTCTCCGGCTTCGATTTCGAGATCAAGGTCATCGCCCGCATTCCAGTCTGATCAGGTGATTGACGGTCCGTCTCCGGCCCCCGCGCGCATCATGCCGCCGCTGCGCGTTGCCGGTGCGTGGGCCTGCACGGGCGGGATCGCCCAGCAATGCCTGTCCGGGTCGAGGACGCCAAACGCGGGATGGAAAATTCCTTACGCGCCAAACCGCTCGACATGCGCGAGCAATACGAGAGGCAGCTGAAAGACCTGCAGGAGGCCTATGGCGAGGCCATGCTGGAGTTGCGCGCGCGAAAAAATACCAGGCCCTGCTGGATGCGGCGGACGACAAATGATCCAGAGCATCCAGCACGCTGCCCGCGCAATCGAGGACTGGATCGGCTTCTACAACCATCGCCGACCGCATCAGGCCCTGAAAATAAAAACGCCAGCACAGGCATTCGCCTTAGCGGCATAACCTGAGCAGATTCCGGTGGGTCATTACACCAGCCCGACCTGGATGCAGGCGACGCGGAGGCCGGGCTGCGCGCGGAGTGCTAACGCGGTCGGGAGCGCGCTCAACGCCTCAACCCTGGATGACATCCGACCATTCCGGATGTTGCTGCGCCTGGGCGCGAACGAAGGGGCAGAGTGGCACGATGCGATATCCCTTGGCGCGTGCATCAGCGATCAGGGCCCTTACCAGCGCCGAAGCGGCGCCTGTGCCACGCATGGTGTCGGGAACGAAGGTGTGGTCGGCGATGACCAGCACATCCGAGACCTTGGAAATGGTGAGTTCGCCTTCGCCCTCCACACCGTCGACACGGGCGACGAAACGCCCCTTGTGTCCCTGATCCTCGTAGGCAATCTGCGCGGCAGGTTTGTCAGTCATTTCAGTCTCCGTGACCTAAAAGAGTGGGTGGCGGCAGCATGGCGCGCCCGGATCGCTGCTAAACCAGCTCAGACTACCGCCATCGGACCGGCGGCCTCACCGTGACGCACGCTCAGGCAATTTATGATCCAATGGAGAGGCGCAATCGACACCCATGCCTAAATGCAGGGTGGCGCCGGGCCGTGGGATCAGCGAATGCCTTGCTTGATACCAGGATGCGCGCATGCAGATGCATGCTCATCCTGAAATGCTCAGGCGCCGCACGGGCTTGACCAGAGTGCGATGAGTCGAACTGACCGCACTTTGACACTGAAAGCCTGCTCGTTGCCAAGCCAAACGGAGGGCCTTGACCCGCAGTGGCTCCCGTCCCGACAGCCGATGGCCCTACGGCGCCCTCATACCGAAACCCGATGAGAACGGCTCATCGGTTTTCGGTCAAGCCCGAGCGGCGTTTGAGCTTTTCAGGTTTCGGATGCGTCAGCATCTTCGAGACCTGGCGCGACAGCAAATCCCGGATTGGCTGGATCAATGATGGGGCGTGTTTTGCCAGGCAGCGGCGCAAAGACTGCTGTGATGACGCCGATCTTGCGGGATGTTGCGCATTTTATACTCGCGGTCGCCAGAGCCGGACTTCAGCGTAGTGTACGGCGCCCATGGCGCGTCCGCATAAACTGCAATCAGCGTTCGTTCGCAAAGATGTGAACCCGATGGCACGCAGATGGCGTCGATCCTTGGCCGTAGACGCGCCGGGGATGGGTCGCCTCCACGCTATTGATAGCCTTATACCAGAACGCGCTGAGTGTGACTCATCGGTTTCTGGTCAAGCCCGTGCGGCGATTGAGCAAAGCAGAGCGCGGATGCGTGGGCATCCTCGCATTCTGGTATTACGGATTGTTCGTGATGCGCGCGCCACGCTACCGGGAAGCCTTTGGCTGCGATTTTTTGAACAGTTCCCGCAACTGGGGAACGATGTGGTCCACGAATGCGCGAACCACGCCGCTGTTGCTCCCGCCCTGTGGGCGAAACACCAGACTTACCGGGACCGGCGCAGGTTCATAGGCCTCGAGCAGCGGAAGCAGCGAGCCAAGCGTTATCTGCTTTTCGACCTGGTATGATAAAGGGCGAACAATTCCCAGTCCTCGTACAGCAGCGTCGATCGCCGCTCCTGCGCTGTTCGTAGTAAGTTGGCACGAAATTCTTACAGAGCGGACGCGCTGTCCAGGCGGATGCTCCAGGTAAGGCCATAGCTCCTGCGTCCCGGCGTCATTAAGGCCGATGCAACTGTGGTTTATCAAATCAGTCGGCTCTTCAGGTCGGGGGCGCCCGGCCAGATAGCGTGGTGCCGCACATGTCAATCTGCGGACTTCGCCGAGCTTGATGGCCGTCAAGGACGAGTCGGGCAGCGTAGCCAGGCGAATGGCGACATCCACACCCTCACCGACGAGATCAACCATGCGGTTCAGGAAAAGGGCGCGCACCTTCGTCTGCGGGTACGCAGCCAGGAAATTCTCGACAACAGGCATGACATTGAGACGCCCGAAAAGCTCGGGGGCCGTGATAACGACGCTGCCGCTGACGACGGCATCTCGTGAAGGCGCCTCAAGCTGCGCAAATTCCGCCAGTATCGCTCTATAGGAAGCCGCGTGGCGAACACCCGCCTCACTGATGGCCAGGCGCCTCGTCGTGCGCTCAAGCAGGCGCTCGCCAGAATGCGACTCCAGGCGGGCAACGGCTCGTGTCACCGACGCCGGGGAGCAGCCAAGACGGCGTGCGGCGCCGGCCAACGAGCCCTCGTCAACCACTGCGAGGAATATCGACATCGCTTCCAGGCGATCCATGATTGCCTCCAGATCTGAAATTCTATCTTACAGTATGTGGTCATTATTTCGGGTTAAGAAATGCACTACCTTTCTGGAAACGATGAAAGGGCCACGAAATGACAACCAGATACGGATTTCAGTCAGTCGGGGACGTCGAAGTCTTTTACCGGGAAGCCGGGCCGCTCGATGCGCCGGTTCTCCTTCTGCTGCACGGCTTTCCAACCGCCAGCCACATGTTCCGTGATCTGATCCCGCTGCTTTCAGATCGATTTCGGGTCATTGCGCCAGATTTGCCCGGATTTGGACAGACCAGAGCGCCGCCGCGCGGCGACTTCAACTACACGTTCGACCGTCTTGCCGACGTGATTGAAGGTTTCACCAAGGCCATGTCTCTCCAGCAATATGCGCTATACGTTTTCGACTATGGGGCTCCCGTGGGATTGCGTCTGGCAATGCGTCATCCCGAAAAGGTTTCCGCAATCATCTCTCAAAACGGCAACGCTTATGTTGACGGGTTCAGCAATGAATGGGGGCCGTGGGAAGCCTATTGGCGAGAACCCACCGCAGCCAACCGGGAAGCCTGCAGGGCCTCGCTTTCGCCGGACACCATCCGAAACTGGCAGTATGGCACGGGAGCCGATCCTGATCTGTTGTCGCCGGACGGCTACGAACTGGACATCGCCTATATGGCCCGTCCTGGCGCCGAGGAGATCCAGCTCGACCTGATTCTCGACTACCGATCTAACGTTGCGCTCTATCCGGATTTTCAGGCGTATTTCCGGAAACACCGCCCGCCGCTATTGGCCGCGTGGGGGCGGCATGACCCCGCCTTTGTGCCGGCGGGTGCGGCTGCCTATCAACGTGATCTGCCCAATGCGCAGGTTCATTTGCTGGACGCAGGCCATTTTGCGCTGGAGACGCACGCGAAAGAGATCGCAGCTCTGATCGCGCCCTTTCTCGAGAAGAAATTTGGCTCGCGCATGATGGGCAACCTGGCCTGACAGGACAACCTGCACCTGGCGCGAAATGAGGCAGGCGAGTGGTGAAGTTCTCTCGTTTCAGTCTGAGTACTGCACCACCTTAAAATCGGTGACTTCAACAGATCTGGATATCCACTTCATAGGGGAAACAAAATGACGACTGCTACATATGCGTCGTTTGCCCAATGGTATAGCGAGGGCCATCTTGCGTCTTATGTGCGCGCGATGAAATCTCCCGGTGGGATCCTCAACCTGCTTGAGGCGACCCAACCGGCCGGGGACATGTCCGACCCGGCCGTTCCAGATCTCATCCTGTATCAGGATCTGCTTGGCGGCAGTTGTGTTAGTGGCGACCTTGGACGCGGACGCTTCGATGTAACAAGTGAAAAGGGTGGCTTGTTTCTCGCTGCGCCGAACTTCGCCAACACTGTCATCGTTGAGACCAGTCATCAGCTTCGCAGTTTGTCGTTGCCTATGGCGCAGTGGCAGGAACTGCTTGTTGACGTCAGCGACGGCCTGTTCTGTTTCGACCGCCTGGGGATCAGTCGCGGGACGTTTGCCTCGCCGTCCATCCGGTCGGCGCTCCAACGACTTTGGAGCTTGTGTGACGAAGAGGGCGCGCCGTCGCGACTGCTGGCACGGGCCGCGGGATGCGAAATCATGGCCGAGCTGTGCCGCTTGGGCGGCGTCTCGTTCGCGCCAGTAAAAGGGGGGCTTGCCCCGTGGGCAGAACGGCGCAGTCTGGAACTGCTGCGGGGCAGGCTTTCGGAAGACATTTGCCTTGACGAACTGGCGGCAGAGGCACGGCTTTCACCTTTTCATTTCGCCCGCATGTTCAAGCAAAGCGTCGGCGTGCCGCCTCGCGTCTACCTGACGCGCCTAAGGGTCGAGAGAGCCTGCGAACTTCTGGAGAAGACGGACCTGCCTGTCACAGAGATTGCCCTAGAGGTTGGATACTCGTCGAACCAGGTGTTGGCCCGGGTGTTCGCCAAGCACCGCAACATGAGCCCAACCGACTATCGCCGCGCCGTTCGCGACCCGGTTCGCTCGAGCGCGCTCCAGTGACCGCCAACGACAAGGCCGAGTACGTCCCCCCACGCTTTAATCCGGTTTGACGTTCGATCTGGTCCCGCTGAGAGGCCCGGATATGAAGCGCCACTGCAAGCTGCTGTGTGACAGACCTTGCTGCCTGACCAAACATGATAGCGAAGGACGAAAAGATGACCGATCTAATTGGGAAACGTGCTTTGGTAACCGGAGGATCGCGGGGCATCGGAGCCGCAATCGCGCTCGCACTGGCTGAGAATGGCGCAGACGTCGCCTTCACGTATCAGAACGCGACCGGGAAAGCTGGAGCAGTAGCCAGGTCCATCGAGAGCATGGGGCGTCGCGCGGTTGCCATTCAAGCCGACAGCTCCGACCAGGAAGCCATCAAGCGGTCTGTGAGCGAAGCCGTCACAGCCCTCGGCGGCCTCGATATTCTCGTCAACAGCGCCGCCATCGGGCTCACCGGCACGATCGCTGACATTGACGTGAACGCCTATCAGACCCTGATGGATGTCAACGTAAGAGCGCCAGTACTGTTTGCGAAGGCAGTCATTCCTCATCTCGCCGAGGGGGGGCGCATTATCTCTATCGGTTCCGGTCTCGGGGAGCGGGTCCCGTTCTCGGGCGTAACTGCTTATGCGATGTCCAAGGCGGCGCTGACCTCCTTCACCCGTGGCCTTTCGCGTGAGCTAGGCCCGAGCGGCATCACCGTGAACCTCGTACAGCCCGGCTCTACCGATACGGATGCAAATCCAGCTAGTGGCGCAGGCGCCGCGTTCCAGCGAAGCCTGTCATCCTTGGGACGCTTCGGAGAACCGCACGAAGTTGCCAACGCTGTTGTCTTTCTTGCAAGTCCCAAATCGGGCGTGATTACCGGCGCCATCCTGAACGTCGACGGCGGCGCGCTCGCCTGATACCGAAACCCGGCGTCAACGGGTCATCGGATTTTGGTCAAGCCCGAGCGGCGCTTGAGCTTTTCAGCTCGCTGATGCGTCAGCATCATCCAGACATGGCATAAGTGGCCATTGGTTTCACCAGCAGGCCAATCGCCTGGCTCCGGAGCCGTCCATCGTTTCCTTACAACGGTGAACGTTACCCTCGTGCGCCGGAGCAGCACTGCTCATTCGATGCGCAGCGCTGATGCTCTTGCTGCCGCGCATCCTGCTATCGTCCGCTGGCATGATGGTTGAGACCACCGTGTTCAATGCAGACGGCTGGTGGGTATTCTGGAGGACGGAGGCAATTTGGCCTGGGCATGAGTGCCAGACGCCGGCCTTGGTAAAGTGTCGCCCTTAGCGTCTCAGGTGGGGTTTCGAGGACGCTGGCTGTAAGTTCTACAAAGCCAATCGTTAGCCGTTCAATTCCATAACAAATCTTCTGCGAATTGTATATGTTAGCGCAAAGTTGAAATGTCGCACCTTTGCAACTTAGGTGTTTAGTCCCGGCATCTGATGGTGCGGGTTGAGGATAAATCGTTCAGGCTCGGTTTGCCAGATTTTGCAGATGTATTCGTATGGTGTGAGGCCACGGAGTGTCTTCAGTCTCCGGCCGTAATTATACGCCGCGACGAAGCTTCCCATATGAAGCCGGAGCTGGTTGTGATCCTCGTAATGGAAGCGTTTGACCGTCGCTTCCTTGATCGTGCGGTTCATCCGCTCTACCTGGCCATTGGTCCAAGGGTGTCTGGGCTTCGTCAGCCTGTGTTCGATACCATGGGTCTGACAGGCCCGGTCGGATGGTGTCCCACGACGTCGTGTAAGTGGCAGCTGGCCTCGTGCTTTTGGCAAGGCTGCATGGTCAGCCGCTATGCGACGGGCAGGCTGACGTTGGGATCATCGCAGAGCGGGGCCAGCGTTTCCAGCGACATGTAGCGGTCGCGCTGCACGGTCCACTCTTCAGTCTGCTCCATCAGTATGGCTCCGACCAGCCGGCGGATTGATGCCTCGTTTGGAAAGATGCCGACAACGTCGGTGCGTCGTTTGATCTCCCCATTGAGACGCTCAATGGGATTGGTGCTGTGCAATCTGGCGCGGTGCTGCGGCGGGAACGTCATGTAAGCCAGTACATCCTCCTCCCCGCCGTCCATCAGGGTTGCGAGCTTCGGCAACTTTGCCCGCATCTGATCGGCGACCTGCCGCCACTGCTGTT
>NZ_JCAWFG010000033.1:0-1134 GCF_059740505.1 Camelimonas sp. FR25
ATGCGCCGATAAGTGAAAAAACCGCCATAGATTGCCAGGAATCCGAGACTAAAGTTCTACATGTGGCCACCCTAACTGTATTGGCGCGGATCAGTGGCGCGTCTGCCGCCAGGTGTGGGGACGCAACTGCGCGCCTGTGAGCCTGGGCAGCCCCGCGCAAGGCGCCAACGCCCCAATGGCAGCATCAAAGCCTCTCATACCAGGATGCGAAGATGCTGACGCATCCGCATCCTGACAGGCTCCGCCGCCGCACCGGCTTCACCAGAACCCGCTGCGTCATGCTCATCGGGTTCTGGCAGCAGGCGTCAGCCTGGCGTCGCCTGTGAATATCAGAGGGGTGAATGGGCGACGCGGGCCGCCAGGCGCCCCAAAACCCGCCGTTGCGCGGCGGTCCGTGTGGGGCCGACTTCTGCGCCAGCCGCCGCTATGGCATGCGGTCGACGGCCAGTTGCCGATGGGAGACAGCTGAAGGCCCGTCGCCGGGCCAGGCTAGCGAGCGTTCCGCGCAACCAGGTTCGTTTGACCGAGCAGAACTGGCTCCCTCCATGAAGATGGGAGCATGTGCCGATCCAGGGAGATCGGTACATGTTCTGATATTCACGCCGCAGCGCTGGCCCTAACAGGCGCCAGGCCCTGGCGGCGCGACGGCGGCGCCTGCTGTGGGCGCGACCAGCGCAATCATGCCAGATGATCGGCTGGCGGCGCGTTGCCGGCAGCATGCCTGTTGTCTGCTCGCGCGGCGGGTCGGGGGGCGCGACGGCCCGGCTTCCAGCTGAGGGTAGGTTTTTCGATCAGTCGCCACGACAACATGCCAAGCGCGATGGCCGGGATCACCGAAAGCGCAAAATTGGCCAAGGGCGCCTCTCGCACCGGCAGAAAATGCGCCACGATCTGCTGACACAGAAAGCCATACAAATAGACGCCATAAGAGGGGGCCCCGAACTTCTCCACGAACCCGAATACTGGCGGGCGCGCATAGCCCAGCGCCAGGGTGAGATATGGCGTCAGCACAAGACAGGCGATCTCCGCCGACAGCGGCGTCCGCGCGAAGAGGGCCACCAGCACCAAAAGCATGAGCCCCCATTGCAGGTTGAGAAATTTCTGCGGGACCCACATCCGGTAGACTGCGCCAGC
>NZ_JCAWFG010000034.1:0-4685 GCF_059740505.1 Camelimonas sp. FR25
ATGGATGGCCGCGGCCGCTGGATCGACAACCGGATGACCGAAAGGCTTTGGCGCTCGCTGAAATACGAATGCGTCTACCTGAACGCGTTTGAAACCGGATCGGAAGCCCGCAAGGGCATCGCCGCCTGGATCACCTATTACAACGAAAGCAGGCCGCACTCATCGCATGGTGGGCGGACGCCCGGCGAAACATATGCTACCGGAAACCACGACGTCAAAGCCGCCGCCTGAGGCAACACTGATCCGAGCTTAACTGAGCGGCTGTCTGGTCAGAAATTCAGGACCACCTCAGTCCGGCCACACAGCGCCATCGGCAACAAACCGCCGATATCGCCATTGAATGGCTCATCGGCGGCACAGCCGGCATGAGCCAACAGACCCAAAAATTCCAGTTTTAACTGGCCTGGATTTGGGGGCAGGCTCACGAGTGCTTCGGCTGCAAGGATCGCCTGATGCATAGTTGGGATCATGGCGAGAACATTAACCGATCGCAAAGGTAACGGCCACCCCAGAGCGTGAGGCGAGTGTTCGCTCGTGCTCAGCAAGCTCAATCGCAATTCGCAGAAGATATCTTATGGAATATCTAGGCGGTTTGCTCACTGTTGCGTTCTGGCACGAAACCGCGCCTTTCAAGGTTCTGGTCTACGCGCCGTTGATCGAGAAGCGCCTGCGCCGCTTCCGCAAACCCCATTGCGCATCAATCCGTTTGGACGAGATTTACATCAAGGTCCGTGGCGAATGGCGGTATCTCTACCGCGCCGTGAACAAGCACGGGGCGTCGATTGATTTCCTGCTCACAGCACACCGCGATCTTGCCGCGGCCAAACGCTTTTCCGTAAGGCCCTGAAAGTTTGCCACCTGCTTGCGCCGGACACGATCGGTAAGGACGGGGCCAGCGTCTATCCTGCGGCCAGCAAGGACGGCGCCATGGAAGGCCTTCTGGGCGCCGATGTCACCCATTGCGTCTCAAAGCACCTGCAGCAGGTAATCGAGAGCGACCACTTCCGGCTCAAACCGATGATGCCGAAACGAAACCTGAAAACAGGGGGGCGCAGGGATCTTTGCGGCTACCGCCATGGATTGCGACAGGTCCCGAAACACCCGCCATCTCGCACAGGCGGGCCGGGCTGCGGCTGGCCAGCTAAACTGAATGAGGTAATATCGACGCGCCAAGGAGGCGCCCCAGATGTCGACAGACAGCGAGCCAGATATCATCACGTCACCTCTCTCGCGGCAGATCACGGGCGACGGCATAACCGTCAGCGTCGAGATATATCGCTTTAAAGACGACGACGGCTGGGTTCTCGAGGTCGTGGACGCCGATTCGAACTCGATTGTCTGGGAAGACACATTCGCGACAGATCGGGACGCGTGGGACTATCTCCAGGCTGAAATCCATCTGCAAGGGCTGAGGAATATCACCGTATTTGAAGAGGAAGGCTGCTTACACTAGGCGGGTTCCTGGCATCTCAGCCAGATGAACCCACTCCGCCGTCTGCTCCTTGCGTTGAAGGTCAGTCAGTCGGCCTGGCCTAACCCCTTGAGGCACATCGGTGAAAAATTACGTCGGGCCACTGGCTGCGCCACTGCGCACAGTCGATCGACCCACCGCAGAGAAAAACCCGCCACGCGGCGGCATGGCGGGCAAGTTCACATTCACACTCGAGAGTGCGGCCCCAGGCTAGAGTGGATTCAGCTGTTTGGCTAGCGCGCGCCTCTGGCTCCATACTTTAGTACCGTGCGGAACGTGTGCAGAGCCGCCAGTCTGCGCTACCCTGCGACCATGCCAAAGCCCATCCTGCTCTACCGACTGACGCCCACGCAAATCGCGCTTGTCGACCGATTGGCGCAAGCCGGAGAAGGCGTCCTGCTTTCTGCGCTTGGAAGCCCTCAGATCACGGTCTGGCTGGAGCTTGAGAAACTCGGCATGGCTAAGCTCCAGGTCAACGGACGGCGCAAGCTGAGCGTTGTTTTAACGCCCACGGGAGAGCAGATTCGGGCCAATGGGTATCTATCGCCCAAGCCCGTGGTTCGCCTCACAGAGCCGCAGATCGCCGCCCTGCGGTTCATTGTTGGAGATCAACGGAAGCTCGGTGATGTACCGGGCCCGATGCTCGACGTAATCCGTCGTCTGTCGCTCCGGGGCTGGGCACAATGGGACGAAATGCCCGGAGGCAAATACCGGATCAGACTAACCACCGATGGTTGGAACGTCCTGCGGCTCGTGGATGCTGGCAGGGAGGCGCGGCAGTAGGTGGCGTAAGATGCCAGCACAGGGCTGCCGTCGAGCCAGTGAAGCCCATCACGAATATTGTGAAGCTGTCTTTGTCGCCACCGTGAACTGACTGGTAACGTGCCTGGCGTGAATTCAATGGGCGCAGTTTGGCGTCAACGCCAGGAGGGGGTATGTTTGCCCCCCTTAACGAGGCGCGTCAGTGCAACTAATCAGTATAGACTAAAGTCCAATTAATTGCACGGTCAATTTGTGGTTACCTAGCGGCATCATCGTGCACGCCACGATGGTGTGCGTTTGTGCTGGCCGATGTGTGAAGCGCCTCTGGCGCCTTTTCCGCGCAGCCAGCACAAAGGCCCGCCACAGGGGGGGGGTGTGGCGGGCCTCCGCTGCGCCCAGTCAGGATCAGCCCCAACCCAGCATGCCGAAAACGTATGATCGACCGATCATCGGCGCAAGCTGGCGATGGAATATTTTTCCAATTTTGTACAAGACAGGCCTTGGCGCGCGGACCGGCAATTATTATCCAGCGCCAACCCTACGATCTTCGAATGCGTTCACGTCGATGACGTCGCGTTGGGCTCGGACTCGATCTGGTTGGGGTGTGTCGGGGTGTACGTAGAACTGCCGCGCTGGCTCCGCCAGCGTCTTCTCGCCCTGATCGCAGCCAGTTGACCTTCATCTTGAACGAGGGGCTGTGGTTCAACCCAATGCGTCGTAGAGGGAATCTGTTATGATTATGGACGTTCGAGAGCCGCTCTAATACCAGAACCCGATGAGCATGACTCATCGGGTTCTGGCCAAGCCCGTGCGGCGCCTGAGCATTTAAGGATGCGGATGCGTCAGCATCTTCGCATCCTGGTATAAGTTGTCCGCCGTCAGCGCCAATGGCACAGATTTGAGGGGCCTGTCGCAATCCATGGCGGCAGCCGCAAAAACCCCTGCTCCGCCCGTGTTTTCAGGCTTCGTTAACCTTTTGCACTCCGAAACAGAGTGCAAGCAGGTCATTCGCCGGCGGACCGTCCGGTCGCCGACGAAGCCGAAGCCCTTGCGCAACCACAGTAGCGCCTCGAAGCCAGCGATCGTACGCCGAGCCGTCGTGAAGCTGCGCAGGCAGCCCGCTTACGGCACCATCAGTTTGAGGCGGAAGTCGTCGCTCTCGATTACCTGCTGCAGGTGCTTTGAGACGCGATGGGTGACATCGACGCCCAGAAGGCCTTCCGTGGCGCCGTCCTTGATGGCCGCAGATAGACGCTGGCCCCGCTCTGCGCTCAGCCTGCCCGTCGCATTGCGGCTGACCATGCAGCCTTGCCTCAAGCCCGAGGCCCGCGGCCACCTGCACCACGTCCCGGGACACGATCCGCCTGAACGGATCTGGCGTTACGGAAACCAAGGCCAGTTGGGCTCCCTATCGCAAGTGTACACGCCCGACACCCCGATGCCGTTGTGGCCGCCGCTAGCCTCCTCTAGCTCATCGAGTATCGCGTCTGCCGTCCGGGGCGTCACCCCCTCCTTGAAGTGGACCTCATATAGAACCATCGCCTTGCTGTCGCACCAGATGCTCTCGATGAGATGCCGGCATGGCGGCCGGACAGCCATGACCATGCGGGCCATGCACTCCAGTTCGTGCGCTTTTCCGTATCTGCTGCGCAATCGAACGCCAGTTACCAGAAGTTCGCTAATGCCAGTGGTGGGAACCTTTTCCCCGCTGCCACGCTTTCTGACGCCCGCAGCAATAACCTCGGGCTCATGTCGGGGAACAACGTCAACTGGCGCTGGCATGACATCCTCCTATACCTGAATCCTTCCAGGATCCGGCGTGAAGCCCAACAGCGAAGCTTTGGAATATTCGGCGCACATCCGCCCAAGCGGACACAGCAGAAACGTGAACCTGATGCAGCCTGTATCATTCATCCTGACTGCCGGCCATCCGCCGCGACGGCCTGATCCTCAAGGACGCCGACCTGGCCGTCGCGCGGGAACGGCGATGGCCAGATGACGTCCGCAAGTCACTCCTGCCGCTGTTTCCACCAGCGGAGCGGATGGCCGGCCACTCTGAGCCAGAACTGCGGCCAGCGAGAACACTGCAGCACTAGCGATATAGGGCCCGATCTCATTATTTATCTGGAGCAACGACGAAATAATTGCTCCACTTGGAACAGACACCACGAGGACGAGACCCGCCCATAATGCGCAAGAGGTAATTTGCATCGGCATCGTATTTCCTCCCACCCCGGGGAAACCGGAATTAATAATTATGGAAAGATGATCACTCGTCAATCCTGATTACGCCTTTTGGTTGATCGGCATCAAATTTGATCGGGTCTGAATGGATAACTATTCTGGCAGCAAGCACCCACTGTAAATAAAGATACAGTTGTCACTTATTCATGGCACTTGGACACCTCGAAAAACATGCTTATCCGCTCCCGTTGAGGTTTCGAGAGCCTCC